>NZ_QTPU01000039.1:0-62320 GCF_003857805.1 Burkholderia sp. Bp9099 | reverse complement strand
CGAAGAGGTAACGACTGGCTCAGTTTTACTTTGCGCGATCAGGCGCGAAGTGGCTCAGATTTCAAATGCGTTTGACACTGCTCAAGTTCAGCGACGAACTGGCTGGCTGTAATGTCCAAAACCTCACACCAGCTACATAGCTCAATAACATCCAGCCGGCGCTCGCCGCACGGATATCTGGGCGCGCATTCGCGCGTAAACTCGCTTGCTAAACCAGCATGTGCGGTATGTTGTACATCTGCGCCGTCCAAGTGCTGGACCGTCGACCGTACCCGCATGTTGCTGTCGACCGCCACAGCCGGCGACAAATCCCTCGAACCAGACTCGAATCTTCCTAGCCATAGCGGGAACGACAATTATGGTGAGTGATAGTAGGTACACCGTGCTCGTGCTCGACCAGCCGACACCTACCCTCTTCGTCGACTATGACGGCACGCTCCACCGGGGACACGCCGCTCTCGACCAGAACGGCGATGTGTTACTGGATTCGGGACATCCGCTGTTCGAATTTGCTCCTTTGCTGGCGGAAATGCTCGAGCCGTACCCGGACGTACAGATTGTCCTGACAACGTCTTGGCTCGACACACTACCGCTCGACCAGGTCGTCTCGTACCTGCCGGCTGCGCTTGCCAGACGGGTCGTGGGCACAACTTGCGGCATCAAAGCGCGCTTTGGGTATCTGATGGACGGGTCGGCACGGACCTATATCATCAGGTTTTACGTGTTCGCGAAACGCCTGAAAAATTGACTGGCGATTGACGACTCAGTCTACGGTGCATATCACCTGAGCACCGATTTCCTCGACCTGAGTCCGCACCTGGTCTTGCTCGACGCCCAGCGCGGAATTGGCGACGCGCAAGTCCAGCAGCGCATCCGGGAGTGGCTGGTCGAAGTGCATCCACCCTTGAGTTCCTAGCATCCAGCCGATGGTCCAGCGACTGCAGGAGGTGGTGGGCAAGCTGTACAAGCCACCGGCGGACGGTGCACGCCAGGTGTTTGCGCTGTCGCGCCGCGACGCCGAGAAACTGCCGCGGCTACCGTCGGTTGCCATCATCTCGGTCACCGCACCGGAGCGCCCGCCCGCCAGCCTCGATGGCTTCGCCCATCTGCTTCGCCTGAGCTTCGCGGACGTCGATTTCCTGAGTCCGAGTCTCTCGGAGAAGGCGCGGGAAAAGCTGGGGGAGGCGTTCACCGCAGAGCAGGCTCAGACGATTCGCGCGTTCGTCGAGGCCCTGCCTGACGAAGTCGTGTCGGTGGTCGTCCACTGCGAAGGAGGTTGCTCGCGTTCATGTACCATCGCCTTGGCGCTCCACCAGCTATATGGCTATCGCGCGGAAATCGAACATCTTTCTCAAGCCAACCCCTCAGTCGTTCGCACGCTGATAGGAAATGACCGTAAAGCTCATCGCGAGCGGCAACGGGCCCGTCGTTGAGACGTTTCAACGACCACGCCCGTTGTCCTGCAACAGGCAGCGACGCCCCGTCATGCCTTTATTGAGCCAAGAGTCTGTGACGCCACCAGCTTCGGCAGTGGCTCACATTTGCATTGGCACAAATCGTTCTCCAATGCGACCTGCTTACCCATCATCGTCATCGTGCGCGGTGAGCCGCCGCTTATGATGACGCCCGTCGTACCACAGGCGGGGCACTGAACAGGGGCGCCCAGATAAGCGAAAGGTTGGCCTTGCAACGAGGTCCCAGCGATACCGTCAACCACGACACCGTTGCGGTCAGTCTTATCGCCCTGACGAATGAACCGTCGGCTCATACCGGAAGCCCCGTGGACGAAGCCTCGGCATTGCACGCACGTTCGATATTTGCGGGCCACACCGGTTCGCGGCAAGTCAGTTGGGCGAACCACTGCATCAGGGAGAAAATGAATGCTGGAAGTGCGCCAATACCCATTACCAGCCACACCATCGGATTGCGCGAGTTAGTCAGGGCAGACCAGCCTTCAAAATTCAACCTAAGCGAATTGCGCAGGGAGGCTCCCCTCGGCAGAAACTCTGTCACGGGCGGCACGGAAGCGGGACCTTCCTCCATAAACCGCCGATAAAACTCGAAGTCTTGGTAAAGGATTTTCATGACCTCCCGGCCTCCCACACTGCTCTCATCGAATGCCATGACGACTCGTGTTCCTATCGAAAAAGTGTCCCTAACCAGTCCCTTGTCGTCAAGAACAAGGCAGCGAACCATACGCGGCGTGGTACGCGCGAGGCCCTGTCTGGGTTTGCGTTCAACGTACAGGAAAGCACTATCCCAAGGTACTGACACAACCCCGCCAGGGCCATTGTGCCTGAACGCATAAATCATCCGGTTGCGCCGGTCAAAACGGACGGGTTTGCTGATGTAGTTGAAACAGTCGCGCGTCAATGCCCAAATGCCAATCCCCGAGAAGCAAAGCCCGACAAACAGGAAAAAGCCCAGCGCACCGTACATGAAGCCCTGTTGTCCTCGCTGCTCGTAGATTGGAGGTACATGAGTCAGCATCCAAAGTAGGGCCGCCGTGAATGCCAACGAACCGAGCCCTGGCAGCATAAAGGCAAAAACCCCCCAGCCCTTCTCCGAGTAGGTTCCATCGCGGACCTCAAGACAGGTATCGCTCATCGAGAATACGGAACGGTCGTCCTTGGGCGTGTCAGATGCAGGCTGTCCGATTGCGAGACGAGCACCCTGTTCTTCCTCGCTGACCGGCCGATTCAGGCGGTACCACGAGAGTCCATCAAATGCCATCTCTTTTCTCCATCACGAAAGCATTGCCGCAAATGCCTTTTGGTCTTCGGCCAGAGTCGGAAACCGGTCTTTCGCCTCTTTCAACTTATAAAACATCGTTCGAGCTACTCATCCACTTTCTTTCCTTTGAAGTAGTTGTGCCGCAGGCCGGACACTGAACGTGTGGCGCCCAGATATGAGAAAGGTTGACCTTGAAACGAGGTCCCTGCGATACCGTCAATCACAGCCCCACTCCGGTCGGTCTTATCGCTCTGACGAATGAACCGTCGGCTCATGCTGTAAGCCCGTTGGATGGCGTCACAGCGTTGCACGCCCGCTCGACTTCCTCGGGCCACACCGGTTCGCGACAGGTCAGTTGCGCGATGTAGTAGGCAACAGCCAGGGCGAGTGTCGGTACCGCTGCAATAACCGTCATCAGAGACATAACCAGACTCCCCGACTTCAACAGGTCCGATGCGCCGTCGAACTGCAACTTTAGCGAATTTCGAAACGAGACTTCCGTACTGAGAAACTCGGCTACCGGAGGTACGGCAGATGGCCCCTCTTCCATGAAACGCCGATAGTATTCAAAGTCTTGATAGAGTTCTTCCATCGCCTGCTGTCCAGCCGGGCTGTTCTCGTCAAATGCCAGCTCTACGTATTTTCCGACGGAGAACGTCCCGACAACCACCCCCTTGTCGTTAAGCACAAGGCAACGGACCACACGAGGCGCGGTTGCCGCGAGCCCAGCTTTTGGCTTGCGTTCAATATACAAAAATGCGCTATCCCACGGAACTGAGAAGACGCCGCCTGGCCCATTGTGACGGAAGGCGTATATCGTGCGGTCCAGGCGGTTAAACCGTATCGGCTTGCGAGTGTAATTAAAGCAATCGACGAGAAGCGCTCGCACTGTTATTGCGAGCCCTCCAATGCCAGCCAATGTGAAAATGGTCAGCAGGAAGTAAACAATACCCTCCTGCCCTTTTTCCCGGACAGCGATTGGCATGTGTGTCGCTATCCACATAAACATCGCGACTAGGCACAAGAAGAGGAGACCAGCGGTAGAGAATGCCAGTAACCCCCAGCCTTTTTCACGATAAAGGCCATCACACACCTCAAGGTAGGAATCGGTTGCTTTGAAGGCCGTCCCAACACTCTTTGCACTATCAGTGCACCGTTCGTTGACATACAGTCGTGCTGATGACTCCGTATCCGTTACCGGTCGATTTAGTTTGTACCGGGAGTGTCCGTCGAAAGCCATACTGGTTCCATTCAAGAAAAAATTGCTGTAAACGCCTTCCGATCTTCTTCAAGGCGCTCAAATCTTTCACTAGTCGCCTTGATACCGAAATAGCATTGCTCTAGCCAATCGTCCACTTCGCGACTTTTGAAATAATTAATCAATACACCGATAAGAGCAGCGAGAAGGAGCAACGGCAACGTCAGAACACTTCCCAAAAACGCGGCAACGACCAAGGCTCCTCCGATAAGTGCCGACGTGGTGTAGAGCGCAAACATAAGAATATTTCCGTGCTCCAGTTCGTCGTAGGCATGGTATGCATCGATAGCCGCCGATACTAACCCGACTATAGCCCCACCGAACCTGCCCACGATGGCTAGGAACCGCCCAACCTTGGCCAAGCTCTCGGAAAGCTTGACGCCCACCTTCTCCATCTGCTCAAGCGCGGATGAACCATATTGTGCGACGCCCGCTACGAGCCCACCGACTGCATTGTCGAACTTGATGCCAGCTTCCGTCTGATTGAACCGATTCGCTTTCTTCAACTCCTCACGAGCGAAACGAAGATTGATTGCACCGAATATCGCACCAATACCCGCAAACCCGGGTTCTCCCTTCGTCATAAGCCGGAACTTCGGCATGTAAATCGTCTCGACCACTTCAGACGTCAGCGTCGCACCGGCCAACTTCTCGAAGCCGGGTTTGGCCTTAACGTTTGCCAGGGCGGCGGCCTCCGTCGCAGGGCTTTCGACTAGCACGAATTGCTTCGCCTTAATTTCCGGCTCGGCACTTCCTCCTACGGTGGCCTTGTCCTGAAGCTGTTTCTTCAGGTCCTGCACGCTAATTTTCTGCCGACCCGGCATCATTTCCTGCATCTGGCGGGCGACGTAATTCACCCACTGGTTTACCGACCCGTATACGGCCTTAAACTCGAACAGCTGTTTCGTCCGCATGCACAACGTGACATACAACGTCTTCGCCGCCGCAGTCTCCACGCCCGTACTGACCGCTTGAACGACTGGCCCACCGGTCTCGTGCAACAGTCGCGCCAGGGATTTCGCGACGGCAACCTTAATGCCCTTGTCCTTCGAATCCTCCACCTGCTCTATCTTGCTGTAGGACTCGATGAGCTTCGCCACAAACTCCCTCAGTTCCATGTACGGGTAACTGGACGCTTCCTTGACCTTCTCGGCCAGCACCGGGCTATTTAAGACGAACGCGCGCAGCAGCGGGTTGCGGGTATCGGATACGCTTCCTTGGGCCCACTTGACGAGCACGTCAATGGTTTCTTTGCGGTCCGCCGAGCCTTCGATGCACCGAGTAAATGTGTTGGTATAGTTCAGCCCGCAACGCCAGCTTCCCGACTCGTAGTCGAATTCGAACACATTGAGAAGCGCGGGACTGGAAAGCCATACCTGATGGTCTTGCGATAGCGGCACAAGCGTACTAGTTTGCTCCTGCCTCATGTCGTTTGCCATCTTTTGCCGAAAGTCGACGATGGCCTGCTGCCGATAGTGGGTCGTATAGGGCTTCCATGCCTCCGGTCCGGCCGTTGCAAGCTCCGCCGTCTTCTTCGCCTCAATGCTTTTGAGTTGCTTCTCAAGCGCCTTGCCACCATCGAACAGCGCTCCGAGGCTCATACCCTCATAGGCATTGGCTTCTAACATACTGGCGCCACGTTCAACGTCCTCTTTCGCCGATACCGCGACCGCTTTTTGCAGCGCACCGATTGCGCTGGCGGCCCAGATGCCGTGTTCATACGGTGCAAGCGCAGCGCCGAAAGCGACGCGCTGCTCGAAGTTGAGCTCCTGCGTGATACCGACCGGGTCCCACAATGCGAAGAACAGCCCCTTGTCCGGCAGGATGGTATCCATCGCCTTTTTCAGGGCCGGCTGCTGCCCGGCACGGTCATGGTACGGAAAGCAACCGGTAACGAGCGCATCGGGACGGCCGCCCTGGTATTCGCTCAGCAGCCCCTCGAGATGGTCCAGGCTATCCGCGTGCGGCTGGTTCATGCTGCCGTTATACCAGGCGGTCGCATCGAACTTCTGCATCCGCTTGTCACGACAGCCCATGAAATTCTTCGCATAGGTGTCGCGGACCTTCTGCGTCCAAAGCTCATCGCTGAACGCCAGATACACGGCTCCGGCATGTTCAGCGTCTTCAATGGTGATGCATTGGGCCAGTTGCGCATGCCCGGGTTGATGACAGCTGAACGGCTTCTCGAAACTACGGTCGAGCTTGATGCCGACCGGATAGTCGTACAAGTATCCTTCCGCCGTAACGGCATATATCTGCCACCGCTGTGTTTTCGGATAGAAGATATACACGTAGCCATAGCGCAAAGTGCGCAGCGTGTACTTTGCCTTCTTGAGCGCAATGCTGACAACGCCGTCGCCAAACTTGCCGCCCATGAGCGACATCGCGCCAGCAGAGCTGTGGGCCTTCGAGTTGGCCACGGCCCCGTAGCGGACGGGCAGAATCGGCAATCCCTTCTTCTTGCACATGTTGCATGAATTGGGCGCGCGCGAGCTTGTCTGCATCGCAGACTGCGTGAGCTGGGAAATACTCGCAAAGTTCGTGTCGAGTGCCATTCTGTATCTCTCTCGTGCCCCCACTCGGGCTTATTGATATTGGATGCTCTCGCGCGCAATCGCTTCCCAGTCTGCTGCGCTCCAGTTCGCCACCGCTTCAGCATACGGGCCTTTCCGCGGCGCCTGCAGAACGGCCCGAACACGCGGGTGACGGTCGAAGTACGGGGAGACGAGTGTGCCGTGAAGTGCAAAAGCAAGCAGGTCCCCGCCAGCGAGTCCATGAGCTTCGCCTTTTGCAAGCTGCGCATCGAGCAGTGCCGGAATTTCGGGACGCGGCGCCGTACCATTGCGCCGGAGCAAGTCAAGCGCGCGCTGAACCAGCTCGATGCGCGCGATTCGTGCGTGCTGGTCCGCCGTAACAGCGAAGGCTGCGTCCAGTTCGGCGGCGCCGTTGACCACCGTCCAACCGCTCATGGGGTCGAGGTACGTCCACGATGCAACCGGCCCCAGAAGAGCACCCATCTGCTCAGCCTTCAAGATGCGACCCAAGTGCGGAAACACGCGCGGGTCGTAGTAGCGGAAGACCGCATCGCCCGAAGTTGGCGCCCGCAGTATCAACCGGTCCGCCAGATGGTGCTGTAGCCGGCCCGTCGCCTTGCCGCATTCGACAATGGCGCAAACGACCGGCGGCAAGCCATTCTCCAGGTCCGATTCGGCGCGCTCTCTCAACGCTGGCAATTGCAGTTCGGGATGCTCGGCGCAGTACAGCACGGGAGCCACGCCCTCGAGCTCGGGACGAGCCGCGGGAACCAACTCACCGACTTCATAGACCGGCGGCACGCCAAGCAGCTCGAGCTTCCCGTTGACGACTTCAACGATAACGTAGTGAACCATGCTGACCGCCCTACACGAGTGCCGAGCCGGCCTGCGCTGCGGCTGCGAACTGCTGGGCGCACGACTTTGAAGGCGCAAGCTGCGCCGATGCGTTATCGCCCCCCGGGCCATCGAAGACGAGTGGACTGCCCTTGACCTCGACCAATCCCGGCGCATGGATGAAGATTTTGCCGTCGGCGATGCGAATCGTTGCGCCGCCGGCGGTGAGGGTGATTTCCTTCTGGGCCGTAACATTCACCGAATCGGACGTGGACACGACCTTCACGGTTTTGTCTGCCGTAAGTTCGATGTTGTCCGACTGCGCCTGCACTTCGACCTTGCCTTTGCCGGCAAACAGCTTGATACCGGCGTTCTGCACAAAGAAGCTCAGTTTCTCGCCAATGCTGGCAATCCATGACTTGGCCGCCGACACATAGGTGCTCTCGCCGCTGACCAGATTGACGTGCTGGGTGGCTGCTGCGTGGAGTGATTTCTGCGTCGACAGTCCCATGTCAGCCGGGCTCGCGAGCAGCATGACGGGTTGCGAAAATGCATTGGCGCTTCCGGTGCCGCCACCCGCTGTCCTGCCGCCCGCCATAGAGCCCTGCGCATCGCTCTGCGTCGTCGCAGCGAAGTCCTTGATGGCGTCCTGTGCGTCGTCCAGGGTCTCGGCCTTGCCGTCAGCTGCCGCGAGTGAGCGATGCTGAATCACGCCGCTCGAATCGATAAGGTGTTGCGTGGCTTCCTTCACATCCAGCGGCTGACTCGACGTACCGCCGCGGGCGTAGGTCGACACGTAGAGCCCGCGTCCGGCCCGCAGTGCGCCTGACGCCTCGGTCTTCAGTTCGAATCCCGCTCCAAGGTAGTTGCCGCGCGTATTGCCGCTGTGGTCGATGAGATAGCCGATGTGCAGATACGAATTCGCCGTCGAGCTGAAAAGCTGCGCCCGGTTCTGCGACGTGGAATCGTCGAAGACGAGTTGATTGAAACCCTGCCCGCTGTACTCCTGCGACTTGAAACCGGACAGCAGGCCGTTCGAATGCCAATGTGGCGTGTTGACAGCGTGAAAGAGCACTCCGCTGACGACCGGGCGGTCGCAATCCCCGTCGAGGTAATTGACGGCCACTTCCTGCCCGATTCGCGGAACAAACACACCGCCGAACCCTTTGCCGGCTTGCGGCAGTATCACCCGCATCCAGCACGATGACGTCTCGTTATTGCTACCCAGACGGTCCCAGTGCATCTGCGCCTTCACCCGGTTCAACTCGTCCGTGTACACCTCCTCACCCGCCGGTCCCACGATAGTGGCCGTCTGCATGTGCATGACCGGCTTTCTGTGCTCGAACGGGCTGCGGAATGGCACCGAGCGGCGCTGGACCTCGATTTCGGCCAGCACGAAGCTTTCATTACCTAACGGGTCTTTGGACACGAATGCGGCCTGCCGGTCCTTGTATTCGGCACGCAGACGCGACAGGCGCCGCTGCAGGCTACCCGGGAAGGGACGGCTGTTGCCCAGCGGCAGATTGTTCTGGATAGCCCAACGCACGCCGAGAATCGCGAACTCGCGGTCCTCAGGCTTGTCTGCTTCGTGCTCGGGATGGTCTTCGAGCGTGAACCATCGACCGGCGTCCATGCACGGCACACTGCCCACCCCGAAAAACCGTTTGCTGCGCGAGGCCATCTCTTCAAGTCGAATTCGCATAGCGCGCTCGCCACGGTCGTAGGACTCGCCGGTAACCGGAAAGCTATAGTGGCCCGCATATTCGTAGACTTCCAACTGCTGCGGGATATCGCCTTGGTCGACCGTAGACCGGTCCGCCCGCTGCAAAGCGCGCGTTGGACGTTTGTAATCCGCCGTGCTGAACGCATATCCGACGCTTTGCGTCGTACGCTCGCCGCTCCATTCGACGAGTGTGCCGGCCTGACCGTCTTGGTCGCCGCGGTAGAACGGTACTCGCTGGGTAGCGAGCGCCTTGCAATTGAAGAGGTCGTCGGTCACGACAACCGTATGGGACTTACCGTCCTCGGCATACTCCACGTACGTGAACCACCCCTCTGACTCCATCAGCCGATGGACGAAATTGTGGTCGGTTTCGTACTGGGTGCAATAAGACCGCACTGCGCCCGGGTCTTTCGTGTCAACACGGAAGTGGCCCTTTGCCTGCATGTGGCCGCTGAACACTTCAGTCAGGATGTCGGCAGTCGTCAGGTCCTGGAAGATGCGCGCATCCTTGCGGTACTGCAGAAAGCGCATCCACGATGAAAAGGAAAGCTGGTAGTAAACGAGTCCCCCGTCCGCGCCGAGGCGTCGCGTGGCATAAACGTAGCCGTGCCAGGGCAGGTAAGACTCGTCGGCTTGACGCACCCATAACGTGACAGGTTGCGCCATCAGGTTCTTCAACTGGAGCGCTTGCTCCCGGGAAACGACGTCGACTGTGAGCTCGAAATCCCGGCCCACGCGAGATTCACCGATAACGCGCTGCGGCAAAAGCACTCTTGCCCCGAGAGGAGTGTCCAGGATGAGCGTCCGGTTCGTCTGCTCGATACCCGCGTCGAGCATCAACGCGTTGGGCAACCTACCCATATCGAATATCTCCTCGGGAAATTAACATGCACATAAATCGAAAGGACAAAAGGTCAGACGAGATTTTGACACAACGACCTTCCCGATTTGATAACAAACGTAAAAACAGCAAGCCTGCAATATTTTCCGAGTCAATGCACCGCAATCTCTCTCCTCGGGAGCATTGGTATTTTTTACATCACCCCAATGTACAGCAATCGCCCAGTACCATCTGTGATAAAAGCGAACAGTTCCCGCGCGTATCGTCCTTCATGGCGTGAGGGCGCTCACATTCTAAAAAATGCGCACCAAATGGACCTCCGCACAATCGCGTTGAGTTATTCAATTTTTCGAAAAATATAACGGCGAAAAATAAGCAACTGTCAGAAATTACTGGTCACGCAAATTTCGTCATGTGTCGCTGCCCTGCCCCGGCGACGTGATTGAACTCCATTCCAAAAGTTGATTCCGGAATACCGCGGCCGCATCTACTCGGAAACGACCCCGCCCGGCCTGCTCGTGAAGCAGATTCACGCGGGCGGCACGATCACCGTCGGCAACATGACGTGGACGGTCGAGCCCGACGCGTATTTCGCCGGGCTCGGCAAGATCGACGAACTGATCGCGGACGGCACGCTCGACGGTCCGGCCGTGCCCTACGTGACCAACCAGTTGACGATCACGGTGCGCGCGGGCAATCCGAAGCACATCGCGTCGCTGAGCGATCTCGCGCGGCCCGACGTGAAGCTCGCGATGCCGAACCCGGCGTTCGAAGGCGTCGCGCGGCAGATCCGCGCATCGCTCGTGAAAGCCGGCGGCGGCGATACGCTCGCGCGCACCGTCTACGACGACAAGGCGCGCGCCGGCACGACCGAACTCACGCACATTCATCATCGGGAAACCGCGCTGTTCCTGATGCAGGGACGCGCCGATGCCGGCGTGCTGTGGCAATCGGAAGCGGCGTTCCAGGAACAGGTCGGGCATCCGCTGATGCACATCGACATTCCGGCCGCGCACAATACGACGGCGATCTATGCAGGCGCGATGGTGAAGCACGCGCCGCATCCGGACGCCGCACGCGCGTGGCTCGCGTACATCCAGTCGCCCGAGGCGTTCCGGATTTTCGCGCGCTACGGCTTCGGGCAATATGACGCGACGGCACCGACACCGCAGCTTGCGCCACGGCAGGACCGGCCCGACGCGGGTTGATCGCGCAATTGCGCACGCCACAAGACAGACAATGAGGAGGGGACCCGTGAACGATTCGGTCGACACACCGCGACGCCGGTTCGCGCCGCTGCTGCTCGCCGCGGCAGCGCTCCTGGCCGGCAACGCGCGCGCGGACGACGTCGCGCTCGGCAAGACCATCGCCACCCGGGGCACGACGACGGGCGTGGCTGCATGCATCGGCTGCCACGGTGCCCAGGGCGAAGGCAACGCGGCCGCCGGCTTTCCGCGGCTCGCCGGCACACATGCCGCCTATCTTTCGGCTCAACTCGCCGCGTTCGCCGACGGCAGCCGCCAGAATCCGGTCATGCAGCCGCTCGCGAAACTGCTGTCGCCGCGCGATCGCGACGCGGTCTCCGCGTACTTCGCGAGCCTGCCCGCGCCGCCCGCCATTGCCGCTTCCGACGCCGCGTCGATCGACCCGGCGAACACCGGCGCGTGGCTCGCGACGCGCGGACGCTGGTCGCAGGGCCTGCCCGCCTGTGCGCAATGCCACGGCGCGGGCGGCCTCGGCGTAGGCACCGCGTTTCCGCCGCTCGCCGGCCAGCCGGCCGCGTACATCGCGGGCCAGCTGAACGGCTGGAAGCGCGGCACGCGCGCGCCCGGCCCGATGGCGCTGATGCCGATGATTGCCGGCAAGCTGTCCGACGCCGATATCGACGCGGTGGCCGCCTACTATGCGCGCGGCGGCGCCGCGAACGGAGAACAACGATGATCGACCGCTCGGTGGTGGTCCGCGGCGCGCGTGCCGCGCTGCTCGGTACGGCCTGGCTGCCCGCGCTCGCGTGCGCGGCCGCGCCGCAGGACGCCCCGGCCGCCGCTTCCGCTTCCGCTTCCGCCTCCGCCGCTTCCGCCTCCGCCACAGCCACCGTTCCCGCGACGACGACGACGGCGAAGCCGTTCACGCCGCCGCCCGAATCCGCGATACCCGCCGACGACTTCGGCAAGACCGTGAAGCTCGGCGAGCAGATCTTCCTGCACACACCCGAGCTCGCGGGCAAGTACGTCGGCAACAAGCTGACCTGCGCGAGCTGCCACCTCGACGCGGGCCGCCGGCCCGATTCGAGCCCAATGTGGGCCGCCTACCTGCTGTACCCGGCCTACCGCATCAAGAACGGCCACGTGAACACGTTCGCCGAACGCCTGCAGGGTTGCTTCAGATACAGCATGAACGGCAAGGCGCCGCCGGCCGGCGATCCGATTCTCGTTGCGCTCGAAACCTATTCGTACTGGCTCGCGAAGGGCGCGCCAGTCGGCACGAAACTGCCCGGCCAGGGTTTCCCGAAACTGCCGCCGCCCGCACAAAAAGCCGACTACGCGCGCGGCGCCGCCGTCTACACGCAGCACTGCGCGCTGTGTCACGGCGCGGACGGCCAGGGACAATCGAGCGGCGGCAAGCCGGTCTTTCCGGCGCTCTGGGGCGCACGCTCGTTCAACTGGGGCGCGGGGATGGGCGACATCCGCAACGCGGCCGGCTTCGTGAAGGCCAACATGCCGCTCGGGCTCGGCGGCACGCTGACCGATCAGGAAGCGTGGGACGTCGCGACCTTCATGGACAGCCACGAACGCCCGCAGGACCCGCGCTTCACCGGCTCGGTGCAGGACACCCGCGCGAAATTCCACGACACGCCCGACTCGATGTACGGACGCGAGGTGAACGGCCGCGTGCTCGGCGCGCCATGAGACCTGGCCGGCGCGGGCGGCGCGGCTTGCACCATCACGGACGCCAGCGATACACGACGAGGCTCGACCCGTTGTAGTTGTCCTTCGTGATCACGTATTCGCCGGTCGAGCGCAGGTACGCACGGATGCCGTACATCGAGTCGACGTCGTTGCCGACGTCCATCGCCGACGTGTTCGAGTTCGTCAGCGTGGTGACGAGGCTGCCGGTGTTCAGGTCGAACACGTCGACGTTCGGCACCGTGTGCACGTAGCCGACGAACAGATAGTGGCCGGCCGCCGCCATCGATTTCGGATTCGCGCTCGTCAGGTTGATCGCCACGTTCGGCGTGCTCGTGTTGCCGGCCATCCAGCCGCGATAGACCTCGATGTGCCCGTTCATCGCGGTCCAGTCCCAGCTGCCCGAGATGCCCTGCGCGAGGATCATCGTGTCGCTGTCGGCCTGGTAGATGATCCGCGTGAGCGGCAGCACGGTGCGCGGAATCGGAATCTGCACCGGCTTGCCCCATGTCGGCTTCCCGGCCGCGTCGAAACCCGTCATCGGATAGTGCGAGATGTTGTTGGTGCGATCGAGCCCGGCCCACACGTCGCCGTTGTCGTCGAGCGAGAAACCTGCCGTTACCTGCAGCGTCGTGTTGAACGGCTTGCCGGGAATCGAGCCGTCCGGAATCGCGATGTAGCCGCTCGCGCCGTTGAAGTGATAGAGGTTGTAGTTGCCCGGGTTCTGCCCGGTCGCGACGAGCATTCGGGTGCCCTTTACCAGCGCCAGCTGGCCGAAATGCTGGCCGCGCTGGTAGTCGTTCATGTCGAGGCGCGGGTCCTTCGGATAGCTGAACGGATCGATCGTGTTCGCGACGAACGTGCCGCCCGCGGTGCCGGTGTACACGTTGTTGCCGCTGTAGAAGAACGCGCCGTCGGTCGCCGGATCGGGCGCGGCGGCACCCTCGAAGTTCAGCGCCTGCAGCTTCCATTGCAGCGCGCCCGTCGGGTTGTACGAATGCAGGTCGGTGCTGCCGTTGCGCCCGAGATCCCAGCCGCCGCCCCACGCGTTGTTCAGCACGTACAGGTTGCCGGCCGCGTCCTTGCCGATGCCTGCGACGCGCGTGAAGCGCTTGTCGCCGACCTGCCCCTTGATGCCAGACGTCGTGTCGAGATAGCCGCCCTGCACGCCAAACGTGCCGAGCTGCACGGGCTGGCCCACGAGCGCGTAGATCTTGATGTTCATGTCGGGGCCTTCGTCGCCCACCAGCAACTGCCCGCGCGGCGCATCGAAATACAGCGATGCCGGCCGCGCACGGGCCGCCATCTGGATCGTGCTCATCGCCGTGCCCGTCGGGCTGAACTGCGCGACGACGCCCGCGCTCTTGCGCGCGACCCACAGGTTGCCGGCCGCGTCGAGCGCCAGCGCGCCGGGCCCCGATACGCCGATGTCGCGCTGCCACACGCCGTCCGTCGTGTAGACGCGCACGCGATTGCCGTAGAAGTCGCTCGCGTACAGCAGGTTGCCGGCCGTCGCGAGGCCCGTGATCACGTCCGCGTACTGGATGCCCGTCCACGTGCTGACCGGAATGCGCAGGTCGCGCTGGTTCGTGCTGCGGTTGTAACGGCCGACCGAGCCGCTGCCGAACGTGCGGTTGTAGCCGAGCGCGACGAACAGCGCGTTCGCATTGCCGGTGATCGCGCCGCCCTGGAATTCGTCATGGATGCCGATCGTGCCGAGCGTCTGCCCGTTCTGGTAGATCGCGACGCCGCCCGCGTTCTCGTCCCAGCGCGAAGCCGTATAAATCACGCCCTCGGGGGCGACCCACAGCGAGCGCGCGCCGTTGCCGACGTGCGCGGCGAGCGTGCCGAACGTGTTCGCGAGCCAGTCCGTCGTGTATTGCGCTTGTGCGTGACTGACCGGCGCCAGCATTGCCATGCACAATCCAAGCAATGCCGCGCGAATTTGTTTCGATAACATGAATGATGCTCCCGGACGATCGTTGTTCGACACTCTAATTCGCCGCGTATGAAATATCGGTGATTTTTTCAAGAACCGGTTCAATTACCGTGCAAACGATTCATTACGTTCCCTTATCGCACGACGCGAATTGACCAGCGATGGGGCATGCCGGGGTCACCACCGTGAAACCCGTCAACCAACGCCGTTGCGATCCGTCATTACCGGCACTTTGTTCCGAATTTCCTAATGCTCGCACGTCATTTTTTCTGACATGCGCGCATTGATTTTCATTGCCATGAAATCGATTCGATTATTACAAATCGAAATAGAAATGAAAGAGAAAAAATATTATCCGGCGCACGCAGCATTGCCGGGTAAATCGTGAATATATGAAATAAGGCAGTGTGCGGCGGAATGCCGTTGCCGATGAAGATGCGGATGAGGACCGGGATGTACCGCGCGTGCGGCGAAGGGAAGTGGGCAGCGGTGAATGAGCACGGCCGCACGCCGGCGGGTGGCGGCCGGTTACGGTCAGCTCGCGCTGTCGAGCGTCGGGCCGTCCCGGCCGTCGAGGTACTTGGCCAGCGCATCGACGACGTCGATCACGCGCTGCCGGTGGAACAGATGCATCCACGCAACCGGCGGCCCGCATCGAACGCGAGCCCCCGGTCATGCGCATGCCATCAGAACTTCTGACGCAGCCCGAGGCTGACGATCGCCTGCGACCGCGAGTCGGACGAGTGGCCGTTCGCCTTGTCCGACACCGACGCGGTCGCCGCCACCGGCCGGCCGAGCACGTCGAGCGTCGTGCCCGACGCATGCTGGTACGCACCGAGCAGGTACACGCTGGTGCGCTTCGACAGGTCGTAGACCGCACCGAGCGTGACGTTGTGATACTGCGCACGGTTGTCGATGCCGTCGACGTCGCTGCCGCGCGTGTAGCTGTAGCCCGCGAACAGTTGCGTCTGCGGCTGCACGTTCCAGCGCGTGAACACGCCCGCGACGTTGAACATCGCATGACCGTTGAACAGCGACTGGGCCCCGCTGCGGTACTGCACGTTGCTGTAGTTCACCCCGACCACGGCCGGGCCGAAGTCGTACGTCGCGCCGGTCGCGATGATCTGCTGCGACTGCGCGCTCGCATAGCCTTCGTTGATCGACGAGTTGAACAGGCCGTCGTCGGTGCTTCGCCACTTGCCGGCGGTCGGGTCGGTCGCGCCCGTCTTGCTGTTGTCCGAACGCTCGTAGCCGACGCCCACGCGCAGCGGCCCTGCCGCGTACGCCGCGCCGACGCTCCACGTGTTGCGCTGCTTCATGCTGCCCGGCTGGCTGCCGAAGCCGTACAGCGCGCCGAACGTGAAGCCCGCGTAGTTCGCGCTCGTGTACTTGATCGAGCTGTCGACGCGCGCGGTCTGGTCGAGGTCGTCGATGTCGCCCGGATGCGCGCCGAAGCCGCCGATGAACGACGACGGGCCGACCGGGCTCACGAAGTCGTCGAGCGACGTGTACTGGCGGCCGAGCGTGACGGTACCGTAGCGATCGCTGCCGACACCGACGAACGCCTGCCGGCCGAACTGGCGGCCGCCCTGGCCCGACGTGCCGTTGGTGATGTCGAAGCCGTTCTCGAGCACGAACAGCACGCGCATCCCGCCGCCGAGATCCTCGGCGCCCTTGATGCCCCAGCGGCTGCCGGACAGGTTGCCGGTGGTCAGGGCGACGTCCGAGTGCCCCGTATAGGCGCCCGGCGAGCCGACCCGTTCGTTGCTGCGATAGGTCACGCCCGCATCGACGATGCCGTACAGCGTGACGGAGCTTTGCGCGGAGGCGATGCCCGCGAGCGAGAGCAGCAGCGGTGCTGCGATCAGTTGCTTGTTCATGATTTTTTAGCGTCTCCGGGCGGTGAGCCCGTTGTTCTATGCGAGTAGCGCGTGCGGTCGGCGAGATCCGCCGGCATGGCGAGGCCGGCAGCGTCCGCACACGGGAACGCGCGCATGCGAAACGCGCGCGCGACGTCGCGGCCAGCATGCCCGCCGCGGCCGCCATGGTAGTTGGAACCGGTTCCTATCGATAGCGCAATAATGAAAACAGCTTCTTGCCAAAATCGAGATAATCAGCCGCGCGGCGGACGTCCCTGTACAGCGCGAGGCCGCGCGCCCGATAATCGGGCACCCGCCTTCCACCGGGAGTCTTCGGCATGCATCAATCGACCCTGCTGATCTTCGCCGCCGTCGCGTTCGTCGGGATCGCGACGCCCGGCCCGACCGTGCTGCTCGCACTGACCAACGGCTCGCGCTACGGCGTGCGCCGCGCGGCCTACGGCTTCGCCGGCGCGATGCTGTCCGACTTCGTGCTGATCGTCGCGGTCGCGCTCGGCCTCGGCGCGCTGCTGATGGCGTCGGCGTTCTGGTTCTCGGTGGTGAAATGGCTCGGCGCCGCCTATCTCGCGTACGTCGGCATCCGGCTGCTCACGTCGAAGGGCTCGCTCGACGTCGCCGTCGCGCATGGCGGCGCGGCGTACGAACGCAACGCGTCGATCTTCGCGAAGAGCTTCCTGACCGCGGTGACGAATCCGAAGGGCTATCTGTTCTTCTCCGCGTTCCTGCCGCAGTTCCTCGATCCGGCCGCCCCGCTGGCACCGCAATACGTTGCGCTCGCGGTCACGTTCGCGCTGCTCGACGGCGCCGTGATGTTCGGCTACGCGCTGCTCGGCGCGCGCGCTATGCGGCTGCTGAGGCGCTCGGGCGCGCTGTGGCTCGAACGCGCGTGCGGCGCGATGCTGCTCGCGCTGGCGGGATCGCTCGCGCTGTATCGGCGGCATGCTGCGTAGGAGCATCGGCATGCGCGGTGCTTCGGGCGCTTCGAGCGCTTCAGGCGCGCCGTTCGCGCGGGTCGCATTACCCGCAACGTTCTCAACGGGCTCGCGATGAGAATCGACGTCCCGCCCCGCTCCGGTTTCCCCGGCCTGTCGCTGCGCCAACTCGACCGCGCGGATCTCGACACGTGGTACGCATACCTGTCGAATCCCGACGTCGTCCGCCACACGAGCTGGAACCTGCATGCGCGCGACGATCTGCTGCCGCTGTTCGACGGCATCGAATCGGCTCATCCGGATTCGATCCGCCGCCTCGCGATCGTCGACGACGCGTCGGGCGCGCTCGCCGGAACCATCGGGCTGCATACGGTATCCACCGCGCACCGCTCGGCCGAGATCGCGTACGACCTCGCGCCGTCGCACTGGGGGCGCGGCATCGCGAGCGCGCTGTGCGCGAGCGTCACCGCATGGGCGTTCGCCAAAGCGGCTTCATGCGGATCCAGGGCGTCGTGCTGACCAGCAATGCCGGCTCCGCGCGCGTGCTGCAGAAATGCGGCTACCGGCACGAAGGATTGCTGCGCGCATACCGGATGGTGCGCGGCGCGCCGGGCGATTTCGCGCTGTACGCGCGCCTCGCGACCGACTGACGGGCCGACGCGACGCGCCGATCCGCACGCCGTCGACGCGAATGGACGACCCGCGGCGAATTCGCGACAATCGCCGTTCCCCGCCTCGACTCCTTCGCCATGAAAATCGCCGCGCTGTCCGACATCCACGGCAACCTCGCCGCGCTCGACGCGGTGCTCGACGACGCGCGCCGCCGCGGCGCCGACGTGATCGTCAACCTCGGCGACATCGTGTCGGGCGCGCTCCATCCTGCCGCAACGGCCGACCGCCTGATCGCGCTCGACCTGCCGACCATCAAGGGCAATCACGAACGGCAACTGCTGACCGGCGATCGCGACACGATGCGGCTGTCCGACCGCTGGGCGCACGACACGCTGCGCGACGACCATCGCGCATGGATCGCCGCGCTGCCCGAGCGCCTGACGCTCGGCGACGATGTACTGATGGTGCACGGCACGCCCGCCAGCGACCTCGTCTACTTCCTCGAAACGGTCACGCCCGACGGCTGCCGTGCGGCGACGCCCGATGAAATCGCGCAGCGCGCGGGCGACGAGACGGCCTCGCTGATTCTGTGCGGCCATACGCATGTGCCGCGCCTCGCGAAACTCGACGACGGCCGGCTGATCGTCAACCCCGGCAGTGTCGGGCTGCAAGCGTACGCGGACGATCTACCGCACCCGCACCGGATCGAAACGGGTTCGCCGCATGCGCGCTACGCGATGGTGTCGCGCACGCCGGCCGGCTGGCACGCCGAATTCCATGCGGTCGAATACGACTGGCATACGGCCGCCGCCACCGCGGCATCGCGCGGCCGCGACGACTGGAGCGTCGCGCTGCGCACCGGCCGGTGCTGACGCATCGCCGCCTTCCATTCACCCGCTTCGTTCACCAGAACACCAATCCGTCATGCCCGTTCCGTCACAACTGCTGTTCCTGCCCGGCGCATCGGGCAGCACCACCTTCTGGCAACCGCTCGCGAGCCGCCTCGCGCATCCGGCCGAGCGTCGGATCGTCGGCTATCCGGGTTTCGGCGACACGCCGCGCGATCCGGCCGTCGACGACTTCGACGGTCTCGTGCGCCATGTGCTGAGCGCGATCGACCGGCCGACCGCCGTGATCGCGCAATCGATGGGCGGCGTGATCGCGATGCGCGCGGCACTCGAACGTGCGCCGCTCGTCACGCACCTGGTGCTGACGGTCACGTCGGGCGGCCTCGACATGCAGGGGCTCGGCGCGCAGGACTGGCGCGCCGGCTTCGCGCAAGCGAACCCGCAATTGCCCGACTGGTTCCTGACGTTGCGCGCCGACCTGTCGCAGGGCATCGGCCGCATCGCGCAGCCGACGCTGCTGCTGTGGGGCGACGACGATCCGATCAGCCCGGTCGCGGCAGGCAAACGCCTGCTCGAACGGCTGCCCGATGCACGGCTGCACGTGGTGCCGGGCGGCCGGCACGATCTCGCGGCCGTGCATGCCGAAACGCTCGCGCCGCTCGTCGACGCGCATCTGCAGCGCGTGTGACGCAGCCCGCTTCCACCCCGAAGCCCGCGACGCGCTCGACGCCGCATCTCGGGGCGCCCCGTCAGGTCGCGTTCACCAGCGTCAACCGCGCTTCGAGTCCACCGCCGTCCGGCCGGTTGCGCAACGTGAGCGTGCCGCCCATCGCGAGCGCAAGCTGCCGCGCGATCGCGAGGCCGAGCCCCGTGCCGCCCGTCTCGCGATTGCGCGACGTCTCCACGCGCCGGAACGGTTCGAACACCGCATCGAGCTGATCGTCCGGAATGCCCGGCCCGCGGTCGAGCACCGCAATGACCGCGCCGCCGCCCGGCGCCGCCTGCACGTCGATCTCGGCCGCGCCCGCGAACTTCAGCGCGTTGTCGACGAGGTTGCCGACGATCCGGCGCAGCGCCTTCGGCCGCGTGACGAGCGCGAGCGGGCCGCCGCCATGCAGCGCGACGTCCTGCCCCGCATCCGTGTAGTCGCACACGATGCTGTCGAGCAGCGCATCGAGATCGATCCGGCGCGCGGCCTCTTCCGTGCCGTGCAGCGTGCGCGCATACGCGACGCCTTCCTTCACCAGATGCTCCATCTCGAGCAGGTCCTGGCGCAGCTTCGCGCCCTGCGCGTCGTCGTCCATCACGTCGACGCGCAGCCGCATCCGCGTGATCGGCGTCTGCAGGTCGTGCGAGATCGACGCGAGGATCTGCATGCGCTCGGCCATGTATTGCGCGATGCGGTCCTGCATCGCGTTGAACGCCCGCGCGGCACGCGCGACTTCGGACGGCCCGTCCTCGTTCAGGCGTTCGCCTTTCAGGTCGGGGCCGAGCGCGTCGGCCGCCTGCGCGAGCTGCTTCAGCGGCCGCGCCGCGAGCCGCACCGCGAGCCAGCAGCACCCGGCCAGCACCGCGAGCTGCAGCGCGAGCACGACGGGCAGCCAGCTCGACAGCGGCACCGTCGACATCGGGTGGATGTCGATCGTCAGCGGCGAGCCGTCGGTCAGGCGCAGATGCACCTGCAGATGTTCGCGATCGCCGGGGATCGCGTTCGCCGTCAGCGGATAGTCGCCGCCGATGCCGTCCGAGATCGAGCGCTCGACGCGCGCCGAGAGCCGCGCCTCCGGCGGCGTGCCCGTCTCGCCGGGCCCGAGGATGAACGCGTAGCTGCGCCGCGCGAGACGCGGCAGCCACGCGGCACGCTGGTCGGGCGGCAGGTGATCGAGCAGCGCGACCGAACTCGCGACCTCGCGTTCGATGTAGCCCATCATCAGGTTGGTGGTCGCCTGGTCGCGCTCGGTGACGGTGAGCCAGAACGACAGCGTCTGCGCGAGCGCGAGGCCCACGCACAGGATCAGCGCGAGTCGCGCGAACAGCGAGCGCGGCCAGTGCCACGGGGTGCGCGCGCTCATGCGTCGCCTTCGACCGCGGTCACCGCCGACGAGAACACGTAGCCCTCGTTGCGCAGCGTCTTGATGTAGCGCGGCTCGCGCGCGCCGTCGCGCAGGCGCTGGCGCAGCCGGCTCACGAGCAGGTCGATCGACCGGTCGAACGGATCGGACTGCCGGCCCTGCGTGAGGTTGAGCAACTGGTCGCGCGTCAGCACGCGCTGCGGATTGTCGAGGAACACGCGCAACAGCCGGTATTCGGCGCCGCTCAACGCGACCAGCGTGCCTTCGGCGTCGAGCAGGTGACGCCCCGTCGTGTCGAGCCGCCATTCGCCGAACGCGAGCATCGCGGCCGACTCCGTCACCTGCATGCCGGGCGGCAGCATGCGCGCGCGGCGCAGCACCGAGCGGATCCGCGCGAGCAGCTCGCGTACCGCGAACGGCTTTGCGAGATAGTCGTCGGCGCCCATCTCCAGACCGATGATGCGGTCGGTTTCCTCGCCTCGTGCGGTCAGCATCAGTACCGGCACCGTCCGGAACTTGCCCGCGCGCAGATCGCGGCACAGCGTGAGGCCGTCCTCGCCGGGCATCATCAGGTCGAGCACGATCAGGTCGGGCGCGCCGTCGTCGAGCGCGTTGCGCATCTCGCGGCCGTTCGCGGCGAGCGACACGCGCATGCCGTTCTTCTCCAGGTAGTCCGCGATCAGTTCGCGGATCGCGCGATCGTCGTCGACGATCAGTACGTGGTCGATCTTGTCCATGGGCGGTGTCGTTGGCGTGATGTTCCGGCTGGCGATGTCCGCTTTTATACCCCACCGCGGGCACCCGTTTGTATCCCAATGTATCGCGCCGCCGTGACGACACACAACATTGCACACGCGCGGCTTGCCGGACACATCGCAGATACGTCGGCGCGGCCCAATGAGGGCTGTCGAAACCTGTCCGGCCGCCGCCCCCGCGCGGCGGCCGGCCGAACCGGAGAACCGCCATGCCGACCAGACTCAAGACCGCCGCCCTCGTGATCGCCCTCGCCGCCACGGCCGGGCTCGCCGCGTTCGCCGGCACCCGCGACGACGCGGGCATGCCCGCCTCGCTGGCCGGCACGCCGGCGCCCGACTTCACCGGCATCGAGCGCTGGCACAACAGCGCGCCGCTCAAGCTCGACCAGCTGCGCGGCAAGGTCGTGCTGGTCGATTTCTGGACGTACTCGTGCATCAACTGCATTCATACGATTCCGTACGTGAACGACTGGTACCGGAAGTATCGCGACCAGGGGCTCGTCGTGGTCGGCGTCCATACGCCCGAGTATCCGTTCGAACGCGATGCGAAGAACGTCGCCGATGCGGTCAAGCGCTTCGGCATCCAGTATCCGGTCGCGCAGGACAACCGTTACGACACGTGGCGCGCGTACGGCAACCAGTACTGGCCCGCGCTGTACCTGATCGACGCGAACGGCAAGGTCGTCTATACGCGGTATGGCGAGGGCGGGTATGACAAGACGGAAGCGGCGATTCGGGGGGCGCTGGCGCAGGCGGGGGAAGTGGCGAAGGGCGCGACGCGTACGCAGTAGCGTGCGCCGGCGGGGGTGCCACATGCACCCCCGTGCGATTCACCGTGACTCACCTGCGCTTCGCGTCGGCTTCCGCCAGCATCGCCTCCCCGATCGCGAGATTCCCGTCCGCGATCAGCGCGTCGCCCGCGCCGCGAATGTCGTCGACCGCCTTGTTCTGCCCGAGCTTGCGCTTGCCGACGAGCCGCGTGATCTCGATCTGCAGCCCGACGATCGACTGCAGCATCGTGTCGAGATAGTCCTTCGGCGCGTCGGCCATCTTCCACGGCGCCGGCTGCGACGCCTCGTGCGTGCGCGTCAGCCGCGCGACCACGCCGCGCACGAACTTCTCGTCGTCGCGCACGGTGATGCGGCCGTGCGCATGCACGACCACGTAGTTCCACGTCGGCACCTGCCGATGCGCGACGTGCTTGCTCGGGTACCAGTTCGGCGAGATGTACGCGTCGCCGGCGCGGAAGATCACGAGCACCTCGTCGCCATCCGCGACGTCCTGCCAGACCGGATTCGCGCGCGCGACGTGCGCATGCAGTTCGCCGAGGCCGCCATCGCCCGGCAGCAGTTCGAACGGAAGGTGGTTCGCGTCGAGCCCGCTGTTCCCGCGCGTGACCAGGGTGCCGAACGGATGCTGGACCATCAGTTCGCGCAGCACGTCGGGACGGGATTCGGCGAAATCGGCGGGGACATACATGGCGGCTCCACGGTCGGACAGGGTTGGGAGGGAACGGGTCGGAACCGGCCCGTCATGCCCCGATTGTGATCGCTAACTGGTTTATGCTGTAGAGCCGGTTTGGAACATTTTCAGCAGACCAGAATCATGGCCAGGACCGCCCGGATCGTCGAAATCCCGTCGCTCGGCGCGCTCGACCGCGCGGCCGGCGACCTGAGCCGCCAGCTCGCGCAGGCGTTGCGGGACGCAGTGCGCCGCGGCGACGTGCGGCCCGGCGACACGCTGCCGTCCACGCGGCTGCTCGCGGCATCGCTGCAGGTCGCGCGCGGCACCGTCGTCGACGCGTATGCGCAACTCGTCGCCGAAGGCTTCCTGGAGTCGCGCGGCGGCGCCGGCACGCGGGTCGCGAACGCGCTGGCCGAGCCGTCGCCGCCGGCTGGCGCACGGCCCGGCGCCCGCGAGCGTGCCACCCACGCCGGCCTGCCCGAACCGGCCGCGACGTTTGCGCGGATCGCCCGCGAATTCCGCCCGCTGCCGGCCGTGCCGTTCGCGATCTCGGTGCCGGTCGGGCTCACCGCGCCCGACGACATCTGGCGCCGGCTCGGCAACCGCCTGCGCGCCCGCGGCGCCGGCGCGCCGTCCGGTTATGCGGATCCGCAAGGCGCGCTGCCGCTGCGCGAAGCGATCGCCGATTACGTGCGCCGCTCGCGCTCGGTGCGCTGCAGCGCCGAGCAGGTCGTCATCACGAGCGGCACGCAACAGGGGCTGCACCTCGCGAGCCAGATCCTGCTCGGCCCGAACGATCGCGCGTGGGTCGAGAATCCCGCCTATCGCGGCATCACCGCGCTGCTCGAGAGCACCGGGCGGCGCGACGCGATGGTCCGCGTGCCGGTCGACGCGGACGGCATCGAGGTCGAGGCCGGCATCCGTCTCGCGCCGGACGCGCGCGCGGCGTTCGTCACGCCGTCGCACCAGTATCCGCTCGGGATGCCGATGAGCATGGCACGCCGCAACGCGCTACTCGGCTGGGCGCGCGCGCATCGCGCATGGGTGGTCGAGGACGACTACGACAGCGAGCTGCGCTACGAAGGCTATCCGTTCCCGTCGCTGCAAGGCCTGGATCCGGAACACGTGATCTATCTCGGCACGTTCAGCAAGATCCTGTTCCCGTCGCTGCGGCTCGGCTACGTGGTCGCGCCCGCCGAGCTCGTGCCCGCGTTCTGCGGCGCGCGCGTGCTGATGGATCGCCACGCGCCGACCGCCGATCAGCACGTGCTCGCCGCCTTCATCGCGGAAGGCCATCTCGACCGCCACATCCGCCGCGTGCGCGGCGTCTACGCGGAACAGCGCGCGCTGCTGATCGACACGCTCGGCGCGCGGCTGCCGCGCGAGCGCGCCTGGGTGCAGCCGGGCGATCAGGGGATGCACGTCGTGCTGTGGCTCGCGGAGGGGATCGACGATCTCGACGTGGTGGCGCGCGCCGCGCAGGCGGGCGTGGCGGTGCGCGCGGTGTCGCCGATGTTCGCGCCGGGCACCGCGCGTCCAGGCCTCGTGCTCGGCTTCGGCGGGTTCGATCGCGCACGGATGGAAGCGGCCGCGCAGCGGCTCGCGGACGTGGTCGGCGAAGCGGCCGGCGTCGATTCGTCGGAGGAATCGCGGCGACGCATGCGACCAAAAGTTGTCCGCGGGCAACAAACGTAATCGTCTGTAACGCCTGCAGGAAAACCGGCGTTTTGGCCACAGGTGACGCTGCGCGGTTTGCTAGGATCGCGCCTTTTCCGCTCGCGCTCCTGCCGCCGTGAATCGCTTCGTGCCGTATCTTCGAGATCTGTGGCTTCGCTGCCGTACCGGCGCCCGCGCGCTCGGCGTCGGGGCGTGGCACCGCCTGCGCCATCCGACGCGCCGCGGCGTCGCGCTGACGCTCGCCGCGATCCCCGTGCTCGGCCTGCTGGTCCTGCTCGCGTTCGTGCCGTTCACGCCGAGCATCGGCGACATCCGTAAGGCGCGCATCGACCGTCCCGCGCGCGTGCTGTCGGCCGACGGCCAGCTGATCGCCGAGTTCCGGCCCGTGAACCGCGAATGGGTGCCGCTCAAGCAGATCTCGCCGCACATGGTCGACGCACTGATCGCGACCGAGGACCATCGTTTCTACGCGCATCACGGCATCGACTGGCGCCGCACGCTCGCGGCGGGGCTGCATACATTCTCGGGCAGCCGCCAGGGCGGCTCGACGATCACGCAGCAGCTCGCCCGCAACCTGTATCCGGACGAAGTCGGCCGCGCGCCGACGCTCACGCGCAAGGTGAAGGAGCTGATCACCGCGTTCAAGATCGAGGCGGTGTACAGCAAGGACGAGATTCTCGAGACTTACCTGAACACCGTGCCGTTCCTGTACAACGCGTACGGCGTCGAAATGGCTGCGCGCACCTATTTCGGCAAATCGGCGGACCAGCTCGACATCGTCGAAAGCGCGACGCTCGTCGGGATGCTGAAGGGCAACAGCTACTACAACCCGGTGCTGAATCCGGAGCGCGCGGTCCAGCGCCGCAACATCGTGCTCGCGCGGATGGCCGCGATGGGCATGCTGTCGCCGCGGCAGCTCGCGCAACTGCAGCGCCGCCCGCTGCGCGTCGACTTCGAGCCGCAAACCGCGCAACCCGGCCCCGCCCCGCACTTCGCGGTGCAGCTGCGCAAGTGGCTGATCGCCTGGGCCGACCGCAACAACTACGACCTCTACTCGGACGGCCTCGTCGTGCGCACGACGCTCGATGCGCAATTGCAGGAGATGGCGACGCGAGCGCTGACGCAGCAAACCGATCGCCTGCAGGCGATCGCCGATGACGCGTGGCACAACCCGTCCGGCTGCGGGCTGCGCAACGACCTGTTCCGCGGCTTCATCCGGCAGACGCCCGACTATCGCGACGCGCGCGCCGCCGGGCTCGCCGACGCGGCGGCGCTGAAGCAGCTCGGCGCGAATCGCGCGTTCGTGCGCGCGTTATGCGAGCGCAAGACGCAGGTACAGGCCGGCTTCGTCGCGCTCGATCCGCGCAACGGCGCGATTCGCGCGTGGGTCGGCAGCCCCGATTTCGGCAGCGAGCCGTTCGATCACGTCGTGCAGGCGCGGCGCCAGCCGGGCTCGACATTCAAGCCGTTCGTCTATGGCGCCGCGTTCGCGGACGGCATGCGGCCGGACGATACGTTCGTCGATCGCCCGGTGGCGATCCCGATCGGCGCGCACGCGGTGTGGCGCCCGACCGATGCCGAACCGCCGACGGACGCGCCGATGACGCTGCGCGACGCGCTCGCCCTGTCGCGCAATCGCATCACCGCGCAGGTGATGCAGCGCGAAGGCGCGGCCAGGGTCGCACAGCTCGCCCGTGCGATGGGCGTGCGCGAAAGCCCGCTCGACGCGGTGCCGTCGCTCGCGCTCGGTACGAGCCCCGTCACGCTGAAGGAAATGGTGTCCGCGTACGGGACGATCGCGAACCGCGGCGTGTACGTCGCGCCGCAGATGATCACGCGCATCGAGGATCGCGACGGCAAGGTGCTCGCCGCGTTCGGCAGCGCGCCGCCCGAACGCGCGATGCCGGTGGCCGCGGCACAGACGCTGGTCGACGTGATGCGCGGCGTCGTCGATTACGGGACCGGTGCCGACATCCGCTCGCGCTACGGGATTCGCATCGACGTCGCGGGCAAGACCGGCACGACGCAGGACAACACGGACGGCTGGTTCATCCTGATGCATCCGCAACTGGTGGCCGGCGCGTGGGTCGGCTTCGACGACGGCAACGTGACGCTGCGCAGCGACTACTGGGGCGCGGGCGCGCACAGCGCGCTGCCGATCGTCGGCTCGTTCTACGATGCGGCGCTGCGTGCGCGTGCGATCGACCCGCATGTGCAGTTCTCGCCCGACTTCCGGCCGCGCAGCGCGCCGGCGCCGGCACCGAGGCGGCGTCCGCATCCGGGCCTGTTCGACTGGCTGAAGATTTTCCGCTGAGCGCGGCACGACTAAGACGCTTCGTCCACCCGGACGAAGCGATCCCGGCCCGCACCGCGCATCATCGACGCAACCCGTCCATCGATGCCGGAGGCCGCATGACCCACAGCGCTGTCCAAATCGCGAACCTGCTGTACCGCTACGCGGAGCTGCTCGACGCCGGTGACCTGCCGGGGATGGCGACGCTGTTCCGGCATGCGCGGATCAAGGTCGAGGAAGCGGCGCCGACGATCGGCGCCGATGAATTGCTCGCGCTGTTCGACGCGCGCGTGAAGCGCTACGCGTGCGGCACGCCGCGCACGAAGCATGTAATCACGAATCCGCTCATCGAGATCGACGAAGCCGCACATCGCGCGACGGCTCGCTCGTACTACACGGTGCTGCAGGCCGTCGACGGCCTCGCGCTGCAGCCGATCGCAGCGGGCCGCTATCACGACGCGTTCGAGCGCGTCGACGGCGCATGGCGTTTCGCGTTCCGCGACTACACGCTGTTCGATTTCGCGGGCGACCTGCGTCGCCACCTGAACGACGCGCCGGCGGGTTGACGCGCCGGCCGGCGAACGCGGCCGGCAACGCGCTCAGGCCGCCGCGAGCATCGCGGCCGGTGCGTCGAACTCCGGCGCCCACGCCGCGCGGCCTTCGTCGCGCCGGCGGACCGGCTGTCGTCAGTCCGCCGTGTCGCCGCTCTTCGGCAGCTTCGACCATGCGCTGCGTCCCGGCGCCGGCGACCATGCCGGACGCGTCTTGCGCGCGCTGTCGATCACGACCAGGTAGCGCCCGGCGATCGGCGTGACGTCGCGATCGCGGCGCAGCACCCACAACGACTTGCCGTCCTCGATGCGCGCCTCGTAGTCGTCGTCGAGGATGCCGTGCTGGTCGATGAACGCGTTCAGCGAAGCAGGAATCCGCACGCAGCCTTTCGAGTGCCGGATGCCGAGCAGCGGCTCGAGGCGATCGGGATCGGTCGCGTGCATCTGGAAGCGCATCGGCGACTTGCCGCCCTTGCCCCAGCCGCGCTCGCCGTCCACCCAGCCGAAGTCGTAGATGCGCATGTCGCGCTTGCCGTAGCCGCGAATACCGTTGTCGTTCGTCGTGCCTTCCGCGCGGAAATCCATGTTGTCGGGCGAGTGGTGGAACACGCCGAGCGGCGTCAGGAAGTGATCGTATTTGCCGGGCCAGCCGGTGCCGACCGGCGACGCGCCGATCATCAGCCACGCATTGGTCGGCGTCGCGCGGAAGTAGATGAACAGCGCCTGCACGTTCGGGGCGCGGTCGACGATCGCGACGTATTCGCCGGCCAGGTCGCCGAGGTCCGCATCGGCGAGCGCCTGCTGAAGGCGGACGCCATACGCGCGCTGCTCGCTCGCGGGCACGTTCAGGCGTCGCGTGACTTCCTGCGTGAAGCGCTTGCGCATGTCGATCGCACGCGCGGTTGCGCTCTTCGCTTCGTCGGCCGACAGCGGCGGGTGCCGGCGCGGCGGCGTCGGTGCGGGTGCTTCGGCTTCGCTTGCCGGCGTGCCGGATGCTGCCGATGCAGGCGATGCCTCCGATGCTGCCGATGCGGCGGATGCCCCGCTGGCGGGCGACGCATGATGCGCGGCGGATGCCGCGGATGACGGAGCGACTCCGGAAGACACATGCGCCGGCGAAGCCGGATGCGCGGCCGAAGCCGTGGATGACGACGCGACGCCCGACGACACATGCGCCGGCGAAGCCGAATGCGCGGCCGAAGCCGTTGATGAGGATGACGTAGCAGTTGCCGACGGCACGTCGGACGCGGCAAAGGCGGGCCGCGCGACAAGCACGGAGATCGGGAGAACGGCCGCGAGCCACACATGGGTGGCGACCGCGAGAGTACGGCAACGCGGCTTGTACAACCGCCGCGTCAGGTCGGAGAGCATCATGCGATCGAAACCATCGGCCGAACCGGCCGCCGCACGTTGCGAACGGCGCATCTCCCGCGCGAGCCATCGACACGCCGGCCGCACGCATGTGCCCGGCGCCGACGCCTCTTCGCGGTGGAGTCGTTCGCAGTACAACGCGTTCGGTCCAATGGCGGCTAATGAGTCGTCAGGTCTTTCATTCTACCCGCGCGGACACGAATCGGCAGGGCCGCTTCCCCGGTTTCGCCGCGGTTTTGCGCTTCGTCACACTTTGTTTCAACTCATTGCCGCTTGATGCGCCGCTGCACGGCAGGTTGCTTCGCCGGGCGTGTCCGGCAAGACAAAACCGAAACGCCCGGAAATTCACTCGCATGCGGCATACGACACGCGAGCGCGCAACCCCCGTCTACTTCGAAATGGTTTCGAGCGCGATGCCCTTGGTGCGCGGCCCCATGAACCCGATCGCGGCCATCACGATCACCATCGCGCCGGCGATGAACGCGAACACGCCGAACGTGCCGAAACCCTTCAGCACGGCCGCGATCACGAACGACGAGAAGATCGCCGAGAAGCGGCTCCACGAGTAGACGAAGCCCACCGCGCGCGCGCGGATCGACGTCGGGAACAGCTCGGCCTGATACGCGTGGAAGCTGTACGACATGATGTTGCTCGCGAGCGTGAGGCCGATGCCGAGCACGATCAGGAACGCGCCCACCGTCGTCTGGCTGAACAGCAGCCCGCAGACGACGATCGCCGCCGCCATCGCGACGATCACCGACTTGCGCTCGAAGCGGTCGGCGATCACGAGGCCGATCAGTGGGCCGAGCGGCGCCGCGAGCGCGATCACGCTCGAATACATGAGACTCGACGTGATCGTGATGCCCTGCTTGATCAGCAGCGTCGGCACCCAGTTCGCGAAGCCGTAGAAGCCGACCGTCTGGAACACGTTGAAGATCGTCATCATGATCGTGCGGCTGCGATACGGCGGCACCCACATGTCGCGGAAGCTGCCGCGCGGCGGCACCGGCTCGGCCGGTGCGGGCGGCGGAAGCGGCCGGCCGTATTCGGCTTCGACCTTCGCCTCGAGCGCGCGCATGATGCGGTCGGCTTCGTCGACGCGGCCCTGCTGCGCGAGCCAGCGCGGGCTCTCCGGCAGCGCGCGGCGAATCCACCACACGAACAGCGCGCCGTGCGCGCCGATCAGCACGACCCAGCGCCAGCCGTCGAGGCCGAACGGTGCGTGCGGCACGAGCAGGTACGCGAGGAACGCGACCACCGGCACCGCGACGAAGCCGACCGCCTGCTCGCACGCGAACGCGCGGCCGCGGATCTGCTTCGGCACGAGTTCGGAGATGTACGTGCCGATCGTCACCATCTCGACGCCGAGCCCTAGGCCGACGACGAAACGCCAGAAGTTCAGCCCGCCTGCCGTGTCCTGGAACGCCATCACGACGTTGGCGCCGTGTACCACAGCAGCGACCACGTGAAGATCGCGCGGCGGCCGAAGCGGTCCGCGAGGAAGCCGCATGCGATCGTGCCGATGAAGAGGCCGGAGAACAGCGCGGCGATGAAGCTCGCAACGCCCGTGGTGCCGAACAGGCCGTGCGTCGTCGCGGACAGGATCCCGCTTTTCACGAGGCCCGGCGCAACGTAGCCGCTGTACAGCAGATCGTAGAGTTCGAAGAAGAAGCCGAGGCTCAGCAGCACGACGAGCTTCCAGACGCTGCGGGTCGGCGGCAGGCGGTCGAGGCGGGCTGAAATCGAGCCGGCGTCGATGGAAGAGGACGAGGTGGCTGCCTGGGGAAAGCTGTCCGTTGAGACCATCTGGGTCGTGTCTCCTGATCGTGTCGTGTGTTGTTGTCCGGCGGCCGATCGGCCCGGCCGCCGTCGGGCGATTCGTCGCATTGTACCGGCACGCCGCGCGCGCCGCGTCGCGTGGCGAACCGGTTCCGACACCCCACTTTCGCGCCGGACCATGTGTAACTTGCGTAACCGTCTGTCGAATCCGTAAGGTTCGAAGGCATCGCGATCGTCTGCCACTCGCGCGCATCCGAAACCGGCACGGCCCCGTCTGCAAGAGGCTGCCGGGCCGTCGCGCGCCCGCGCCGGCACCGCGAGACACGACAGGCAACGTGCGCAATCGGCAGCGCCGCCGCCGCCACGCCCCGGTAACATGCTACCGGGCCAACTCCCGGCTTCCGGGCGCCTTTCGGCACCCGACATTGTCGGCAAAACGTAAGCATTCCATGTTCATACAACGACTCTCCACGTACGCACGCCGGATCGCGCTGTTCGCACTGCTGCAGTTCGCGGCGATCGCGACCGCGTCGGCGTTTCCGACGGCTGCGTCCGCACCGGGCGCGAGCGGCGTCGGCGTCCCCGTGCCGACCATTTCGCTGAACGACGCGGTTGCGCGGCTCAAGCAGATGCAGGTGCAACAGGACCGCATCAAGCAGCAGACATCGAACGCGACCAACAGCAAGGAGCTCGACGAGCTCGGCGACGCGACCCAGGAACTGAGCGCCGACGTCGACAAGCTGCAGGGCCAGCTCGCGCCACAGCGCACGCAAGTCCAGGCGCAGCTCGACGTCCTCGGCCCGCCGCCGGCGCCGGGCGCATCGCCCGAAACGCCTGCCGTCGAACAGCAGCGGGAGACGCTGAACGCGCGCAAGGCGCAGATCGACGCGGCGCTGAAACAGGCCGCCGACCAGAAGACCAACCTCGCGAACCTGAACGACCAGTTCGCGAAGCTGCACCGCAGCCTGCTGAAGAACCAGCTCGCGTTCCGTTCGGGCAGCATCTTCGGCGCGCAGTTCTGGCTGCCGCTGTTCCACCTGTCGCCGGACGACGTCCAGCGGCTCGAGGACTTCAACGACGAACTGCGCGACATGCTGCGCTCGTCCTGGACACCCGGCCAGCGCGCCATCACCACGCTGCTGCTGATCGCCGCGCTCGCTGCCTGGCTCGGCGGCCGCCGCGTCGTCGAACGCGGGCTCGCATGGTTCTGCCTGAACCGCCTGCCGCCCACCCGGCTGCGCCGCAGCGCGCTGGCGCTGGCGACGGCGTTCTCGACGCTGCTCGCGACCGCGGTCGCCGTACAGATCCTCTATCTCGCGCTCGCCCGCCACTCCGAACTCACGTCTTCGATGACCGATCTGTGGGACCAGTTCGCGAAGCTCGCCGTGACCTGCGCGCTGATCGCCGGCCTCGGCCGCGCGCTGCTCTGCACGAAGCATCCGTCATGGCGGCTGCCGGCGCTCGCCGATCCCGTCGCGCTCGCGATGAAGCCGTTCCCCGGCGTGCTGGCCGCGCTGCTGCTGATGTCCGGCACGCTCGAGTCGATCAACCGGATCGTCGATACCAGCCTGTCCGTCACGCTGTTCGGCCGCGGCATCGTCTCGCTCGTCGTCGCGCTGACCGTCGGCGCGTCGATCCTGCGCGCGAATCGCGTCCGCACCGCGCTGGCAGCATCCGGCGAGGCGCCCGAGCAACGCTCGACGCTCGCCGGGCTGATTCACGCCGGCGTCACGCTGGCGATCGTCGTGTCGCTGGTCGCGCTGCTGATCGGCTACATCACGGTCGCGCGCTTCATCACGTACGAGCTCGTCTGGTTCGAGATCGTGGTGTGCAGCGTCTACATCCTGACGCAGCTGACGCGCGACGCGAGCGAAAGCCTGTTCTCCGCGAACCTGTCGACCGGCAAGCAGATCAAGCACCTGTTCGCGCTCGACGACCGGCATCTCGACCAGGCCCACACCGTCGTGTCCGGCCTCGGCACGAGCCTGCTGATGCTGATCGCGGCGATCGCGCTGCTGACGGGCGGCTTCGGCACGACGCCGAGCGACCTGCTCGACAGCGCGGTCGCGATGATCGGCGGCCAGCGGCTGCAGAGCCTGAACATCATGCCCGACCGGATCCTCAACGCGGTGATCGGGTTCGCGATCGGCTTCTACCTGCTGCGCTCGGTGCGCCGCTGGCTCGACGGCGAGTTCATGCCGGCGCTCGGCATGGACGCGGGGATGCGCGTGTCGCTGATCACGCTGTTCACCAACGTCGGCTACGTGCTGCTCGTGCTGATGACGCTGGGGCTGCTCGGCGTCAGGTGGAGCAACCTCGCGTGGATCGTCAGCGCGCTGTCGGTCGGTATCGGTTTCGGCCTGCAGGAGATCGTGAAGAACTTCGTGTCGGGGCTGATCCTGCTGACCGAGCGGCCGGTGAAGGTGGGCGACATGGTCAGCATCGCGGGCGTCGAAGGCGACATCCGCCGCATCAACGTGCGCGCGACCGAGATCCAGCTCAGCGACCGCTCGACCGTCATCGTGCCGAACTCGCAGCTGATCTCGCAGAACGTGCGCAACGTGACGATGGGCAACAGCACGCAGGGCGTCGCGACGCTGATACTCACGTTCCCGCTGAACACCGACCCCGAGCAGGTGCGCGACCTGCTGCTCGACGCGTATCGCGAGCACCCGGCGATTCTCGACAAGCCGGCGCCGTCGGTCACGTTCAGCCAGCTCGCGCCGGACGGGATCACGCTGAGCGTCACGGGCTACGTGGCGAGCCCGCGGATCGCAAGCTCGACGAAGAGCGACCTGCTGTTCGAGATCCTCAAGCAGTTGCGGGCGGCGCAGATCACGCTGTCGACGCCGCAGATGCTGGTCGTGCAGAACATGCCGGCAAGCGACGCTTCCGCCCCGCACGAGTAAGCGATCGAGCGGGCATGCGCCGATCGGGCATCGCCGCGCACGCATCGCCGCAAGCGACAAGGGCCGGTTACCGCTTTCGCGGCAACCGGCCCTTGTCATTCGATCGATTCGACCGTCGCGGCGCCCTCCCGGACGCGCTCCGTCAGACGTCGAACTTCACACCCTGCGCCAGCGGCAACTGACGGCTGTAGTTGATCGTGTTCGTCGCCCGGCGCATATACGCCTTCCACGCATCCGAACCCGACTCGCGGCCGCCGCCCGTTTCCTTCTCGCCGCCGAACGCACCACCGATCTCCGCGCCGCTCGTGCCGATGTTCACGTTGACGATCCCGCAGTCGCTGCCCGCTGCCGACATGAACTGCTCGGCCTCGCGCATGTCGTTCGTGAAGATCGCCGACGACAGGCCTTGCGGCACCGCGTTGTGCAGTTCGATCGCATCGTCGAAGTTGTCGTAGACCATCACGTACAGGATCGGCGCGAACGTCTCGCGCTCGACCACGGCCGATTGCTTCGGCATCCGTACGATGGCCGGGCGCACGTAGTACGCATCCGCGTGACCGACGTCGACGCGCTCGCCGCCCTTCACCTCGCCGCCCTGCTCGCGTGCGTCGCCCAGCGCCTTCTGCATCGCATCGAACGACGCGCGATCGACCAGCGGGCCGACCAGCGTGCCTTCTTCAAGCGGGTTGCCGACCTTCACCGACGCGTAGGCCTTCTCGATGCGCGGCAGCAATTGCTCGACCAGGCTGCGATGCACGATCAGGCGGCGCAGCGTCGTGCAGCGCTGGCCGGCCGTGCCGACCGCCGCGAACGTCACTGCACGCACGACGAGATCCAGGTCCGCGCTCGGCGCGACGATCATCCCGTTGTTGCCGCCGAGTTCGAGGATGCCGCGCGCGAGACGCTGGCTCAGCACCTTCGCGACTTCCTGGCCCATCCGCACGCTGCCCGTCGCGCTGACGACCGGCACCTTCTTCGACGCCGTCAGCACCTCGCCGACATCGCGCATGCCGAGCACCAGCTGGCTCAGCTCCGCCGGCGCGACACCCGGATGCGTCTTGTCGAATTCGCGGATCGCCTTCTGGAGCAGCACGTGGCACGCGATTGCCGTGAGTGGCGTCTTCTCGGACGGCTTCCACACGACCGAATCGCCGCACACGAACGCCAGCGCGGCATTCCACGCCCACACCGCGACCGGGAAGTTGAACGCCGAGATCACGCCGCACACGCCGATCGGGTGCCACGTTTCCATCATCCGGTGGCCCGGGCGCTCGGACGCGATCGTCAGGCCGTAAAGCTGGCGCGACAGGCCGACCGCGAAATCGCAGATGTCGATCATTTCCTGCACTTCGCCAAGGCCCTCCGACGTGATCTTGCCGGCCTCGAGCGTGACGAGGCGGCCGAGCTCGGCCTTGTGCTCGCGCAGCACGTTGCCGAACACGCGCACGAGTTCGCCGCGCACCGGCGCCGGCACCGTGCGCCACTTGAGGAATGCGTCGTGCGCGGCGTCGATCTTGCGCTCGGCGTCGGCGGGCGAGTCGACCGCCAGCGTCGCGAGCGTCGCGCCGTCGAGCGGCGAACGCGCGGTCAGCGCATTGCCTTTCCACTGGGCGAGATCGATGTCGAGCGCAGCAAGAATGTCGTTGAATTGCATCACTTCCTCTTCAGGGACAGATTGATCGGTGCGGCGGCGACGCCGCCCGCGTGATTCGATTGGAGCGCGTTCGCGCGCCCTGTGCAAGCGGATGCGCAGCTCGGCAGGCCCGGTGCGCCGCACGGCGCATCGCGCGGCGCCGCCGCCGGAAACCCGGCCGGGCGGCGCGCCCCCGCCTCGCGAGGCACGATCCATGAGACACATTGTCGATGGCCACAAGTCCGGCCGCTATTGATATTAACTCACGACTTCATTCCCAAAACGCAACAACCCAGCGGGACGAATCCGCCCGTTTCGGCACCGGCATGGGACGTATCCAAGGCCGATGGCCGGGCCGCCGGGGCGGTTTCGATGCGCGGCAAGTTGATGACAAAGTTGCATCACCCTGTGCGGAAATATCGTTTGCCGCGCTTGCGGCCGGCACCCACAATCGGGGCGGCGTCGAGGTGCACCGCACCCGGCGCGCCGACGGCCGCCCAACGGGCGGCCGACGACAGACGAAGGCAACACGCGTCGCGGCCCGGCGGTCCCGGTCGATCCGGACCAGCCCCGCGAAGCAGTGCCGCCGCCCGGCCGGCGGCCGGCAACGCGCCGCCCTTCGTAACCAAAAAACAATCCCGGAGACAGCGCCCAGCACCCGCCATGCATTCAGATGCCCGCCCCGACTCGCCCCGTCCGTCCGGCTCGCCGCCCGCGCAGCCGTCCCTCCACCGCAGCCTGCAGGCGCGCCATCTGCGGATGATCGCGATCGGCGGCTCGATCGGCACCGGTCTGTTCGTCGCGTCCGGCGCGTCGATCTCGCAGGCCGGCCCCGGCGGCGCGCTCGTCGCGTACATGCTGATCGGCCTGATGGTCTATTTCCTGATGACGAGCCTCGGCGAAATGGCCGCGTTCATGCCGGTGTCGGGCTCGTTCGCGACCTACGGCGCGAAATTCGTCGACGAAGGCTTCGGCTTCGCACTCGGCTGGAACTACTGGTACAGCTGGGCCGTGACGCTCGCGGTGGAACTCGTCGCCGCGCAGCTCGTGATGCACTACTGGTTCCCGCACGTGCCGGGCGTCTGGTGGAGCGCGATCTTCCTCACCTTGATCTTCGCGCTCAACGCGCTGTCGGTGCGCGGCTTCGGTGAAGCCGAATACTGGTTCGCGCTGATCAAGGTGCTGACGGTGCTCGCGTTCGTCGGCGTCGGCCTGCTGATGATCTTCGGGATCATGCAGGGCGGCCCGAGCGCGGGCTGGGGCAATTTCACGATCGGCGACGCGCCGTTCGCGGGCGGCTGGGCCACGATGCTCGGCGTCGCGATGATCGCGGGCTTCTCGTTCCAGGGCACCGAAATGATCGGCGTCGCGGCCGGCGAATCGGAGAACCCGCGCACGACGATCCCGCGCGCGGTCAGCCAGATCTTCTGGCGCATCCTGCTGTTCTACGTGTTCGCGATCTTCGTGATCGGCGTGCTGATTCCGTACACCGACCCGAGCCTGCTGAAGAGCGACGTGACCGACGTCGGCGTGAGCCCGTTTACGCTCGTGTTCCGCCACGCGGGCCTCGCGTTCGCGGCCGGCGTGATGAACGCGGTGATCCTGACGGCCGTGCTGTCGGCCGGCAACTCGGGCATGTACGCGTCGACGCGGATGCTCTACAACCTCGCGGTCGAGGGCCGCGCGCCGAAGCTGTTCGCGAAGCTGTCGCCGGGCGGCGTGCCGCGCAACGCGCTGTACGCGACGACCGCCGTCGGCGCGCTGTGCTTCCTCACGTCGCTGTATGGCGATAAGACCGTCTACCTGTGGCTGCTGAACACGTCGGGCATGGCCGGCTTCATCACCTGGCTCGGCATCGCGGTCAGCCACTACCGGTTCCGCAAGGGCTTCCTGAAGCAGGGCTACCGGCTCGACCAGCTGCCGTACCGGTCGAAGTGGTTCCCGTTCGGGCCGCTGTTCGCGTTCGCGCTGTGCGCGATCGTCGCGCTCGGCCAGGACTACCAGGCGTTCCTCGCCGACAGGATCGACTGGGCCGGCATCGCCGCGACCTACATCGGCCTGCCGTTCTTCCTCGCGATCTGGCTCGGCTACGCGCTGGTGCGCAAATGCCGCCTCGTCCGCTACGAGGACATGGAGATCGCGCCGTGGATCGAGCGCAACGCGGCGCCCGACGCCACGGTCAAGACCGACGCCGGCTATCCGGCCTACATCGCCGCTCCGGTCAACCCGACGCCGGGCGCATGATGCCCGGCCGCGCGCCAGCCGCCGCCCGACCGCGGCGGCCGGTGCGCTGAATACCCCATTCGACGCGGCGCGCGCGTTCAGGCAAGATCGACGCGCGCCGTCCGTTTTTCCGTCGTCACGAGTCATCGAAAACGCATGCAGAACTTCTACGAAGCCACCGTTACCCGCCAGCCCTACCCGCAACTGACCGGCACGATCGACACGCAGGTCTGTATCGTCGGCGGCGGCCTCGCCGGCCTGTGCACGGCGCTCGGCCTCGTCGAGCGCGGCGTGCGGGATGTCGTCGTGCTCGACGGCGAACGGGTCGGCTTCGGCGCGTCCGGCCGCAACGGCGGCTTCGTGTTCGGCGGCTACAGCCTCGACAACGCGGACCTGCTGCGCACACTCGGCCGCGACGAAGGCCGCCGCCTGTACCGGCTCACCGTCGACGCGGTCGACCTGATCCGCGCGCGGATTGCCCGCTACGGCATCGACTGCGACATCGTCGACGAGGGCGTGATGCTCGCCAACTGGTTCGACGATCCGTCGCGGCTCGACGGCGTGCGCACGCTGATGAAGCAGGAATTCGACGTCGACTGGGAACCGGTCGCGACCGACGCGCTGCGCGCGCGGCTGAAGACCCAGCGCTATTACGGCGGCCTGTTCGAGCCGAACGCGTTCCACTTCCATCCGCTCAAGTACGTGCTCGGCGTCGCGGCGGCCGCCTCGCGCGGCGGCGCACGCGTGTACGAACGCTCGGCCGCGCTCGGCATCGCGCGCGAGGGCGCCGGCTACGTCGTGCGCACGGCGCAGGGCACGGTGCGCGCGAAGGACGTCGTGTTCGCCGGCGGCGGCTACGCGCGCGGCGTGTCGCCGCGCATCGAGCGCGCGGTGCTGCCGATCGCGACCTACGTGATCGCGACCGAGCCGCTCGGCACGCGGCTGCCGGACGCGATCGACGCGCCGTACGCGATCTACGACACGCGTTTCGCGTTCGACTACTACCGGCCGCTGAAGGACACGCGGATTCTGTGGGGCGGCCGGATCTCGGTGCTCGACCGCGGCCCCGACGCGATCGCGCGGCTGCTGCGACGCGACCTGCTGCGCGTGTATCCGCAGCTCGACGGCGTGAAGGTCGAGTACGCATGGGGCGGGCTGATGAGCTACGCGCGGCACAAGATGCCGCAGATCGGCCGCGACGCGGACGGCGTGTGGCACGCGATCGCATTCGGCGGTCACGGGATGGCGCCCACCACCGTCGCCGGCGAAGCGCTCGCCGCCGCACTGGCCGGGGAGCAGCCGGTGCCGGAAGGCTTCGCCGCGTTCGGGCTCACGCGCACGTTCGGGCTCGCCGGCCTCGCGGCCGCGCAGCTCACGTACACCGCGTACCAGGCCCGCGACGCGCTCGCGTCGTGCCGGCGCTGAGCGGCGACGGCCGCCGAAACCGCGCGGCCGATTAGAGCAGAAGGTCGGCCGGGCGGCGATTTCCCGCATGCTAGAATGATTTCTTCATGCCGCCGCGAACCCACAACAAAGTCACATGAAAGCTGGAAGCAAGGCCGCCACGTCCGAAAGCCGCGCGCTTGCGACCGATGCGCGGCGCAAATACGATCCCGAGCAGACCAAGCGCAACATCCTCGACGTCGCCACGCAGGAGTTTTCCGCGATGGGCCTCGCCGGCGCGCGCGTCGACGCCATCGCCGAGCGTACCAACACGACGAAGCGGATGCTCTACTACTACTTCGAAAGCAAGGAAGGCCTGTACGAGGCCGTGCTGGAGAAGGTGTACGGCGACATCCGCGCGCTCGAGCAGGAACTGCACGTCGGCGACATGGAGCCGCGCGAAGGCATGCGCCGGCTCGTCGAATTCACGTTCGACTATCACGACAAGCATCGCGACTTCGTCCGCCTCGTGTCGATCGAGAACATCCACGGCGCGAAGTATCTCGAACAGCTGAAGTCGTTCAAGAACCGCAACGTCAGCATCATCAAGACGCTCGAGGAACTGCTCGAGCGCGGCGCGGCGAGCGGCGCGTTCCGCAAGGACATCGACGCGTTCGACCTGCATCTGCTGATCAGCTCGTTCTGCTTCCACCGCGTGTCGAACCGCTATACGTTCGGCGCCGCGTTCGGCCGCGATCCGTCGGCGCCGCGTCTGCGCGCGCGGCATCGCGAGACGATCGCCGATTCCGTGCTGCGCTACGTCGCCGCGTAAGCGCATCGCGCGGTTTCATCCGAAGGCCGGCGACGAGCGCTGAACCCGCCGCCCGGCCCTCTCCCGACTGGCACTACGACGCTTGCAACCGGCATGAGCCGGATTCACGCGGCGCGTTCCTTCAAGCCGCTCAGGCCGCTCAGGCCGCCTCAGGCCGAACTTCCGCCTCACGCCAGTCCGTCGGCGCCGACGCCAATGCGATCCGCGCCTTCTCTTCCGGGCTGCCCGCCACGTAATACTTCTTCGCCCAGCTCGAATCCGGTGCGAGCGCGAGGTGCCGTTGCGCACCGGCGCCCTGCCGTTGCGACTCGATCGACAGCGCCCGCGCGCGGTAGTGCTCGTAGAGCCGCAGGAATTCCGCGAGATAGATCGCCGCGATCCGCGCGTCGCGAATCTCCAGCAGGTTCTCGTCGTTGTACTGCTCGGAATTGCGGCTCATGTTCGCCGAGCCCGTGTAGACGATCGGGTTCGCCCCTTCCGCATCGATCACGATGAACTTGTGGTGGATCACGACCGGCGGATAGGCCGGCGCCGGCTCGCCCGGAAAGAGGCGCAGTTCCGGCTCGAAACCCTGCGGCACCGTCGCCGGTGAAAAATACGCGGCGTCGATCACGTCGCGATGATCGCGCCGACGATGGTAAAGCTCGAGGTTCGCGAGCGTCGCCGCATCGAGCGGCCGGCCGTCGTGCTGCGCGGCATCGGCCTGCGTCGCGCTGCCGGCGTTGATGCGGTTCACCAGGCCGAACATCATCAGGCCGCGGTCGCCGGCGGCAAAGCATGCGTCGCGCAGCGCCGCGTCGGTCGGCATGAACAGGCAGAACGACACCGAATGCTGCGCGGCCGCGATCGCGGCGACGATCGTATCGATCTCGGTGCGCTGCCCCGCCGGCTCCGGCGAAAACGCGACGCGCACCTGCGCGCTGCCGATCGTCAGCGGCTCGGACCAGCCCGGCGACAACCTCGCCGTCTCGGCGATCGGCGGATTCGCGGCCAGCGCCTGCGCACGCGCGTTGTACAGCGCCGCGAGCGCCGGCGAATCGAATGCGTGCAGCACGTTCGCCTGCTCCGTCAGCCCTTCGGTCGTGAAGTTCGCGGAACCGGTCAGCACGCGCGCGGGCGTCGCCGCAGTCGTCCCGTTCGCCGGTGCGTCGGTCACGATGAACTTGTCGTGCATGATGTGCGTCCTGTCGCGCGGCGCGCGCGTCGCGAGGCCCTGCAGCGCGTCGACGGCCGGCTGGTTCGGCGACGGCAGCGGCGGCTTGCCCTTGCGGGCGGTCACGTGCGCGTCGTAGACGATCGCGAGCGACGCTTCGCCGTGCTGCCGCCCGAACGCCTCGAATGCGGGCAACGCCCACAGCGTGTCCGTCAGGTGATAGACGGCCGAGACCGCGCGCGACGCGGGGTCGAGCATCTCCGCGAACACCTGTTCCATGTCGTTCGCGAGCCACGTGCGCAGCTTCAGCGCCTGGTCCGCGCTCGGCGCCGCATTCGGCGCGAGACCCAGCGCCGCGACCTGCTTCGCGAACGCCTGCGAACTGACCACCGCGCGATTGAACCACGTGCCGACGCCGTCCACGATGTGCGCGGGCAGCACGACATCGCACACGCCGGCCTGCGCATCGAGCACCTTCAGGTTCTCCGGCGTGCCGACGACCGGATAGACGTCATAGCGGAACGACGCATCGCGATCCTGCGGATCGATGCGCGCGTCCCACCACATGAATTTCTGGATCGGTGCCTGGTCGGTCGGCGCGTCGCCCTGCGTGCCGGCGGCCGGGCCGTCGAACGTGAGCCGGTTCGGCAGCCAGCTGTCCGGCGCGCGCGTCTTGCCGTCGGCCGACCAGAAGCCCGGCGTGCGCCGGATCGCGAAGCCGAGGAAGTCGGTGCGCGAGGCCGCGTCGGGCCAGTCGAAAGCGAGGAGAACCAGGGTCGGGGAAAGATAGCTGCGTACGCTGACGGTCATTCTTTGCTCCTGCCGCGGCGGCCGGTCGAAAGGAATGAGTCAGTGTCGAAGGCGCATCTTCCCGTGCGATGACCGTTCGATGAACCTTGTATGTCGGCGCCGCGTCAGTCGCACACGAGCAGCTCGATGCCGCGCGCGGTCAGCGCTCGGCGCACGGCCTTGTCCGGCGTGCGTTCGGTGACGAGATAGCGCGCGGCCGAGGCGCCGTTGATCCGCACCGGCGTCACGCGGCCGAACTTCGAATGGTCGGCGACGATGATCGCGGTGCCGGCCGCCGCGATCATCCGGCTGCGCACTTCGGCGGCGAGCCGCGAGTAGTCGGTGCAGTCGCCATCGGCCGTGATGCCGCCCGCGCCGACGAACGCGAAATCGACGTGGTATTGCGCGAGCTGCTGGATCGTATCGAGCCCGAACGTCGCATCCTCGTCGTCGGACAGTTCGCCGCCGAGCAGCGTCACGCGATTGCCGTTGCGCCGCGCGAGCACGAACGCGGTGCGCCAGTCGTTCGTGTAGATCGACAGCCGGTGCCGGTCGGCCAGCGCGAGCGCGACCGCATGCGGCGTGCTGCCCGAGTCGATCAGCACCGAGGCGTCGTCGGGCACGAATTCGGCCGCGCGTCGCCCGATCGTGCGCTTCGCTTCGGCATTCGCCGCCTCACGCTCGGACAGGCTCGGCTCGCGGCGATCCGCCGCCAGCGCGCCGCCGTGCGTCATCACGAGCAGGCCGCGCGCCGCGAGCGCGTTCAGGTCGCGCCGTACCGTCTCGCGCGACACGTCGAGCGAGCGCACGAGTTCGGCGACCGACAGCGCGCCCGATCGTCCGAGCTCCGACAGAATGTATTGATGACGTTGTTCCGCCAGCATCGCAATGCGCCCGAGGCGACTGGTAATGGGTAGGCCGACCATTGTATTACGGCCGTTTGACCGCCATTTGACGGCGGTGCGTCCGGCCGCGGCCACGTTTCACGAAAGCGAAATTCTGTATTGCCCGATGCGCGCGAATCGGCGTGGCAAGCGGTTGCTACACTCTGCGTTTCGCCGAACGACAGACCATCAAGGGGCTTGCGTCATGTACCGCAAAGGCAGTGTGCTCGAAATCCAGTTTTCGCCGGAACGGCTCAACGACGGGGCCGGCGATCCGTACTGGATCGACCTGACGCTCGACGAGGCCCGCCGGCTGTACGAACAGCTCGCCGCACGCTTCGCGACCGATGCGCGCGCGAACCAGCCGCTCGACACGTTCTCGCTCGACTGATCCCCGTTCCTCTGCGCGCGCCACGGCGCGCTTTCATGCCGCGGCGCCTTCGCCCGGACGGCCGCTAACCGGACGGCCGGCGTGCTGCCGCGCTCGTGGCGGATCACGCCCGCGGCCAACGTGCCGCGCACCGCTGCTGCATGCGTTCCGCACGCGCCACGCGCGAATGCAGAATCCGACAAGACGGCCGCGCCGCTTCACCCGATACTGGCCGGCTCACGATTCGTCCGGCCGTATCGCGGCCCGCCACGCATGTTTACCTCGCTCGTCGCCGCGGCTTTCGTCGCGCTGTGGTCCACCGGCTTCATCGTCGCCCGGGCAATCAAGCCCTACGCCGACCCGAACCTGTTCCTGCTCGCGCGTTTCGCGGGCACGGCCGTGCTGTTCGGCGCGGTGGCGCTCGCCGCGCGCGCGCCGTGGCCGGCGCGCCGCGAATGGCCGCGCCACCTGATCGCGGGCGCGCTGCTGCAGGGCGTCTATCTCGGCGCCAGCTACTGGGCCGTCGCGCAAGGGCTGAACGCCGGCGTGATGGCGCTGCTCGGCGCATTGCAGCCGCTTGCCACCGCCGTGCTCGCGGTGCCGCTGTTCAACGAGCGGCTGCCCGCGCGCGGCTGGCTCGGGATGGCGCTCGGGCTCGCCGGCGTCGCGCTCGTCCTCGCACCGAAGGTCGCGGGCAGCGTCGCGCCGCCGGCGGGCGCCGCGCCCGCGTGGTTCGTCGTGACCGTGTCGATCCTGTCGGTCGGCTCGATCACCGCAGGCTCGCTGTACCAGAAGGGCAAGCTCGCGCAGAACGACCTGCGTACGGCCGTCGCCGTGCAGAACCTCGGCGCGGCGATCGTCGCGGCCGTCTTCGTCGTGCTGCTGCACGAAACGCGCTGGATCGGCGCACCGGCGCTGTGGATCTCGCTCGTGTGGGGCGTCGTGTTCCTGTCCGGCGGCGCGGTCACGATGCTGATGTGGATGCTGCGGCGAGGCAACGCCGCGCGCGCGACGTCGTTGCTGTTCCTCGCGCCGCCGCTCGCCGCGCTGCAGGGCTACCTGCTGTTCGGCGAAACGCTCGCGACCGTCCAGCTCGCCGGCTTCGCGCTCGCGCTGGCGGGCGTCGTGCTCGCGCGGCGCTGACGCGGGCGAGCGCACGGGTTCGTCACCGCGCCCCGCCATGCGCGGCGTCGCGCTGCCGCCGGGCGCCGCGCCTCGTGGTTCATCGTGGCGCGCCCCGCCATGCCTCGAAACGAAGCATCCGCGCGCACGCCGGGGGACGCCGCCCCGCGCGCCGCACCATGACGATGCATCGCGTCTCGCCGATGCAACGCGCGGCCGCCGGATCGCATGCCCGGCGCGGCGCCGGGCCGCGATTGCGCTTATGATGGGCGCCTTGCATTTCGTTCCGGAACCACCTTCATGACATCCGCCGATTACGCCAGCCGCCAACGCGCGATCATTGCCGAACTGAACGTCGCGCCGCACTTCGACGCCGATGCCGAAATCGCCCGCCGCGTCGATTTCCTCGCGCAGTACCTTCGTTCGACCGGCCTGCGGACCTACGTGCTCGGCATCAGCGGCGGCGTCGATTCGTCGACGGCCGGACGGCTCGCGCAGCTGGCGGTCGAACAGCTGCGTGCCGGCGGCTACGACGCCCGCTTCATCGCGATGCGCTTGCCGAACGGCGTGCAGAACGACGAAGCCGATGCGCAACGCGCGCTCGCGTTCGTGCGCGCGGACGAAACGTTCACGGTCGACGTCAAGCCCGCCGCCGACGCGATGCTCGCATCGCTCGTCGCGTCCGGCCACGCATTCGAAAACCCGGCCCAGCAGGACTTCGTGCACGGCAACATCAAGGCGCGCGAGCGCATGATCGCGCAATACGCGGTGGCCGGCGCGCGGCGCGGCATCGTGATCGGCACCGACCACGCGGCCGAATCGCTGATGGGCTTCTTCACGAAATTCGGCGACGGCGGCGCGGACGTGCTGCCGCTCGCCGGCCTGAGCAAGCGCCGCGTGCGTGCGGTCGCCCGCGCGCTCGGCGGCGACGAACTGATCGTGATGAAGGTGCCGACGGCCGACCTCGAGGAACTGCGTCCGCTGCGCCCCGACGAGCACGCCTACGGCGTCACCTACGACGAAATCGACGATTTCCTCGAAGGCAAACCCGTCGCCGACAACGTGTACGAAACGGTGCTCCGCTTCTACGACGGTTCGCGCCACAAGCGCGCGCTGCCGTACACGCCGTTCGACTGACCGGCCGCGTAAGCCGGCTCGTTCAGCCGCAACACCGCGCCGCGCGAACCCTGGCGGTTACGCGCGGCGCCTGCGCGACGGGCAGCGCTACGCGTGCCCGCCCGCCTTCTTCGCCTGCAGCGCGCGAATCCGCAGCCGCGCGCCCGTATCGCTGACCGTCGCGTCGTATATCGTCGCGAGATCGCGCTTGAGCGCGGTGCGCGAACCGCCGTCGAGATACACCATGTGCCCGGACGGATAGAAACGCGCGGACAGGTTCTGCCGCACCTTCGGATCCTCGAGCGGCATCTGCTGCAGGTCGATCACGGTCTGGTAGAACGGCGTGACGAAGTCGTAGAGGCCGTTCGCCGACAGCACCTTCAGGTCGACGTTCAGCGCCATCACCGCGGCGAGATCGCCCGCCGTGTAGAGGATCAGGTTCCCCTTCGCATCGATGCCCTGCTGCGCGCCGGTCGGGTCGATGTGGCTGAAGTCCCAGTTCCGGAACGCCTGGTCGTTCAGGTCCGTGAACGCGGAATTCGACGTGAACTTCAGCTGCTCGTTCAGGTAGCTGTTCCACATCGCCGTGTAGACGCCCGTCACGGCCGTCATCGTCGGATCGTTGCCGCCCGAGTTCGGGTCGATCTTGCCGGCGATGCCCGACGAGATCCCGGTCACGCGGCCGTCGTACGACCCGAGCGCGAGCCCCTGCGCGTGCAGCAGCGTCGTCAGGAACAGCGAATTGCCGCGCGTGTCGTAGCCCGCGATGTCGAGGCTCCACGACTGCAGCGTCGCGGTATCGATACCCGTGTATCGCGACAGCTTCTGCACGGCGGCCGGGTCCGCATGCGGAACCGTGCGCAGCGCCTTCAGGTAGTCGGTGCGCGCGAATTGCGCGACTTCCTCGACGAACGCGCCGAGATCGGTCGGCGCGGGCGTGACGCCGAGCTTCTTGTGATACCACGCGTCGGCCGCCGCGGTCGGCAGCGCGCCGACCGGGTTGCCGGCCTGCCGGTAGTCGAGGATCGACGACTGCAGCGTGACGCCGTTCAGGTCGACGCCGTCCTCGTGCAGCTTGTACGCGAGCACGCAGCTGCGCGCGGTGCCGTACGACTCGCCGAACAGGTACTTCGGCGAATTCCAGCGGTTGTTCTTCGTCAGGTAGCGCTTGATGAACTGCTTCAGCGAATCCGCATCCTGGTCGACGCCCCAGAAATCGCGGTTCTTGTTCGGCGCGACGGCCGCGGAATAACCGGTACCGACCGGGTTGATGAACACCAGGTCGCTGTGGTCGATCATGCTGTCCGGATTGTCTTCCATCTGATACGGCGCGGGCGGCGTGAACCCCGGCATCGACGTCCTGATGCGCTTCGGCGCGAACGAGCCGAGCAGCACGAACACCGACGACGACCCGGGTCCGCCGTTGTAGAAGAACGTGACGGGCCGCGTTTCCTCCTTCGCGCCGTCGGCCGTGAACGCGACGTAGAAGAGCTTCGCGGCCGGCAGCGAGCTGCTCGGGTCGACCGTCACGAGGTGGCCGGCCGTCGCCGTGTACGCGATGCGCTTGCCATCGATCAGGATCGTGTGATGCGTGATCGCGGCCGCTTCGGTCGTGTCGGTCACCGAGTCGTCGGGACCGTTGCCGTACGCGACCGGATCGAAGAACGGCTGGTCGCGGCCGTGGCTCAGCGCGACCGGACTGATGGTCGGCGGCACGCCATGCGAATTGTGGTCGCCGTGATGCAGCGGATACACGCCGCCGGAAGATGCGGAATCGATGCCCATCGTGCTGCTCCTCGAGGTGAAAAAAGACGCGGGCAGGAAACCCGCGTCGCTTGGAAAGGCCGGTGCCGGCGCGTCAGCTCGACGGCTTGCGCGCGAGGATCGCCGCGAGTTTCGCGCCGTCGGGGCTGCCGAGGCCCGTGCACGCATCCCAGCCGGACGCGGCGGCATACGTGCCGTTCGAGCCTTTCGTGATGTCACGCAACGCGCCAGGATTCTTGTACAGCGCCGGGTTGATCCAGCCGGCCGATGCACTCGCCGCCACACCGGCCGCCGCACTCGCCGCCGCACTCGCCGCCGCATTGATCCGCGCGATCAGCGCGGCCCACAACGGCGCGACCGCGCTCGTGCCGCCCATCACCGCGACCGTGCCGGCGACCGACACCTCGTAGCCCGTCTGCGGCGATGCATCGGCGGCGACGTCCGGCACGCCGCGCTTCGTGAGCGGCGTGGTGCTGCCGTCGGCGAGCGTGACGGTCAATCCCTGCTGCCACGCCGGCAGGTCGAACAGCGTGCTGACACCGCCGCCGCCCGCGCCGCCGCCGGCCGCCTCGTCGTTCCACGCGACTTCGCTGCGAATGCCCTGCCCCGGCAGCGCATCGAGCTGCGTGCCGCCGCAGCCGAGCACGTAAGGACTCGACGCCGGGAAGTCGACGTGATCCGTGCCGTCCTGCAGCCCGTCGCCCGAGCCGCTGTCGCCCGACGCCGCGCACACCGTGATCCCCTGCGCGGCGGCCGCCTGCAGCACGCGGTTGAACGCATGCGCCGACTGCGCCTGCCAGATCGCTTCCGGCCCGCCCCAGCTGATCGAGATCACCGACGGCCGGTTGGTCTTGTCGGTGACGGCCGCGTTGACGGCCTGGATGAAGCCCGCGTCGCTGTTCGGCGCGAAATAGACGGCGAGCTTCGCGGCGGGCGCGATCGCACCGGCGATCTCGATGTCGAGCGCGACTTCGCCGTCCGGGCCGTTCGCCTCGCCGGTCGGCGCATTGCGGCCGGTGCCGACGTTCACGTCGACGAGCGTCGGCGGCGTCTTGATGCCGAGCCCGCGGAAATACTGCTGGATATCGGCCGCGCGATAGCCGCCGCCGAGTTCGACGATCGCGATGCATTGCCCTGCACCGTCGCCGGCCGGAAAGCCGTACAGCGACGCGAGCTGGATCGGCGTGAACGTGACGGCGGGCGCGCCGCGCGCGGGCTGGAACGGCGGACGCAGCCGGAAGTGCGGCCGCGCCTGCGGACGGCTGTCGAGGCCGAGCACGGCCGTGACGGCATCGCCGAGCTCGTCCGGCAGCGCGATCGGGCCCGAGCGGCCGCGGTACTGGCCGATCGAACGATGCTCGAAACGCTCGAGCTTCACGCTGAATGCCGCTTCGAACTGCTGGATCGAGCCGGACAGCACGACGACGCTTTCGACCGGATCGACGCGATCGACCGTGAGCTGGTGACGGCGCGCGAAGTCCTCGGTCTTGCGAATGTCGTCGGGATTGGCGGAGAAACGCTGCGCGAACGCTTCGCGCGACAGCGGTTTCGCCTGTGCGTCGCCGGTGGCGAGCTGCTGGACCAACGTGTCGAGTTGCCCTTCTTCCTGCCGCCGCAACATGATCGTGACGTGGATACGTTCTGCCGGATCGCACGGGCCGAGACACTTCGACTCGGCGACGATCCGGGGTTCACGGTCGGCGTGAAGATGCCTTGCCATGTTCAGACCCTCCTTGGTACCGCGTTGCACGGAACAGCCAGGAAATCGGACATAGCCGGCGGAAGTCGGTTCCGTTCGGTCAGTCGGTTCGCGAAAGCGCGAAGCTGAAGGGAGTTTAGATCAGTCAGACGATTTACGCGCACGCCCTTCCACCCCAACGCATGCGCGCGAAGCCCGGCATGGCGCGCGGCCCGCGTTCGGCAGCGCATCGCGGCCGCGCGGCAAGTCGAGCCGCGCGGCCGTGATGCAATGCAGCAGCTCAATCCATCGACAGGCGCAACGCGAACCCGATCAGCGCCGCGGAAAACGTCCAGCGCTGGACCGTCTGCGCGAGCGGATGCGCGCGCATCCACGCCGCGATGCGCGACGCGCCGAACACGCATGCGAGGTCGAAACACACGCCGGCCGCGACGAGCAGCGCGCCGAGCTCGAACATCTGCCACACGACGGGCCCTGCCTCGGGGCGCACGAACTGCGGCAGCAGCACCGAGCAGAACAGCAGTGCCTTCGGATTCAGCAGGTTCGTCAGCAGCCCCTTGAAGAACGACTGCCGCAGTTCGCCCGGCGCCGCCCCATCGCCGTCGCCGAGCGCGAACACCGGCGAGCGGAACACCTGGATCGCGACGTAAGCGAGATAAAGCGCGCCGCCGTAGCGGATCACTTCATACAGCCACGGTGCGCTGCGGATCAGCGCCGCGACGCCGCAGGCGGACAGCGTCACGTGCGCGGTGCGCGACAGCGACAGGCCGGCCGCCGCCGCCATTCCCGGGCGCACGCCGCGGCCGATGCTGGTCTGCAGCACGAGCGCCATGTCGGGCCCGGGCACCGCGTAGATGGCCGCCAGCGCGGCGAGATAAATCAACAGCAAATGCGTGGAAATCATGGTCTGCCCCCGTTCTTCAGTGACGATATGTTGCCGCTGAAGGGAGAGCGATTATTGGCCATCTTTGGCTCGAAATTGGCGATACATAGCGGAATCCGCCACAATCACGGAATTTAGACAAGGATTCCGCCAACATGACCGAACTCGACAAAACCGATCGCGCGATCCTCGCCGCGGTGCAGCGCGACGGCCGCCTGCCGATCGCGCGTCTCGCCGATTCCGTCGGCCTGTCCGAGACGCCCTGCGCACGGCGCCTGAAGCGTCTCGAAAACGACGGCTACATCGAGCGCTACCGCGCGCAGCTGTCGCGCCAGGCGCTCGGCTTCGGCGTCGTCGCATTCGTGCTCGTGCGGTTCGCGACGCACGACCGCAAGGTCGCCGACCGGTTCGAACGGGAAGTGCTCGGCATCGAGCGGATCCTCGCGTGCCACAACGTCGCGGGCACGGCCGACTACCTGCTGCAGGTGGTCGCGCGCGATCTCGACGACTACGGTACGTTCCTGCGCGACTCGCTGCGGATGCTGCCGGGCGTCACGTCGATCGAATCGGCGTTGTCGTTGCGGGAGGTGAAGCACGATGCGGGGTTGCCGGTGCCGTGATGCGGGCAGTGGATCGCTCCGGCGTGACATTCGTTCACGTTGCCGCCCTCAGGCGACCTCACGCGACCTCACACGACATCGGGCTTTTGATGCGCGCGCTCGAGATCCTCGAGAAACGCTTCGACGAGCGGATCGCCGCGCCCGTCGCGCGCCACGACCATGTGGAACGTGACGTCGTAGTGCAGCTGGTCCGGATTGAGCGGCGCAAGCAGCCCCTGCGCGACATACGGCGCCGCAAAGTGCTGCGGCAGGTAGCCGAGGTGATGGCCTGACAGGATCAGCAGCGCGACGGCCTCCATGTTGTCGGCGGTCGCCGTCACGCGATCGGGCGTCGTCGACATCTGCGCCTCCGGCAGCGGATACGAGCGCCACGCCCATTCGAATCCCGCGACGTCGGCCGGCGTCAGCGCGCCGGCGCGTTCGAACAGCGGATGGCCGCGCCCGCAGTACGCCACCTGCCGCTCGATGAACAGCGGCGTGTAGTGCAGCGACGGCACGCGGTGCCAGAAATAGCCGACCGCGATCTGGATCTCGTTGCTCAGCAGCTTTTCCTCGAGATCGCCCGGCGCGCGCACCGAGATCGAGAAGCGCACGGCCTCGTCGCGCGTGCGGAACGCGGCGATCGCCTCGGCGATCCGTGCATTCTGGCTGACCGGCGTATGGCCGATCAGGCCGATGTGCAACGTGCCGACCAGCTGGCGGTCCATGTGCCGCGCCGCGATCCCGAATTCGTCGAGCGCGGCGAGCAGCTTGCGGCTCATCGCGTGGAACCGCTCGCCTTTCGGCGTGAGCCGGAAGCCGCTGCGGCCGCGCTCGCAGAGCCGGTAGCCGAGCCGTGTCTCGAGCGACGACAGCTGCGCGCTGATCGTCGACTGGCCGACGTTCAGGATCGCTTGCGCGGCCGACACGCCGCCCGCGTCCGTGACCGCGAGAAACACGCGGATCAACCGCAGATCGAGGGTCGACAGATTCCCCAGCACGCTATTCCCCTTTTGTTCCCCTTCCATACATCGATGAAAATCGATGTTTACGTCGATATCTTCGCATTCTTCTTTCCGGCCGGACGCGTAAAACTATGTGCCAGGCCGCGTCGAATGATACGGCAACCCCACATCGGAAGAGACAAGCCCATGAACGACCACACCCATTTCCAGCCGCTCGGCGGCAATGAAATGCCGCGCAGCGGCGGCATCGCGACGATGATGCGCCTGCCACACGTGGCGAGCGCAGCCGGCCTCGACGCCTGTTTCGTCGGCGTGCCGTTCGACCTCGGCACCTCCAACCGCACCGGCGCGCGCTTCGGCCCGCGCCAGATCCGCACGGAATCCGTGCTGCTGCGCCCGTACAACATGGCCACGCGCGCCGCGCCCTTCGATTCGCTGCAGGTTGCCGATATCGGCGACGTCGCGATCAACCCGTACAACCTGCACGATTCGATCGCGCGCATCGAGGCTGCATACGACGCGATTCTCGAGCACGACTGCAAGCCGGTCACGCTCGGCGGCGACCATACGATCGCGCTGCCGATCCTGCGCGCGATCCACCGCAAGCACGGCAAGGTCGCATTGATCCACGTCGATGCACACGCCGACGTGAACGACACGATGATGGGCGAAAAGATCGCGCACGGCACGCCGTTCCGCCGCGCGGTCGAGGAAGGCCTGCTGCACGGCGACAAGGTCACGCAAATCGGCCTGCGCGGCACCGGCTACGCGGCCGAGGATTTCGACTGGTGCCGCGAGCAGGGCTTCCGCGTGGTCCAGGCCGAGGAATGCTGGAACAAGTCGCTCGCGCCGCTGATGGAAGAAGTGCGCGCGCGCATCGGCGACACGCCCGTCTACATCAGCTTCGACATCGACGGCATCGACCCGGCCTACGCACCGGGCACCGGCACGCCGGAAATCGCGGGCCTCACGGTGCCGCAGGCGCTCGAGATCATCCGCGGCGCGAAGGGGCTGAACATCGTCGGCTGCGATCTCGTCGAAGTGGCGCCGCCGTACGACCCGTTCGGCACCACGGCCCTGCTCGGCGCGAACCTCGCGTACGAGCTGCTGTGCGTGCTGCCCGGCGTCGCCTATCGCGACTGATCCCGGCACGCGACCCATTCCAAATCAGAGAATTCCAGAGGAGCACATAACAGATGGGGACTGCCATCAAGCAACCGAAGCGGGCGGCGCTCGCTTCGTTCGTCGGCACCACGATCGAGTGGTACGACTTCTATAGCTACGCGACCGCCGCCGCCATCGTGTTCGGGCCGCTGTTCTTCCCCGGTGAAAGCCGTTTCGTCAGCCTGCTCGCGTCGTTCGGCTCGTTCGCGGTCGGCTTCTTCGCGCGGCCGCTCGGCGGCGTGATGTTCGGCTATCTCGGCGACCGCTTCGGCCGCAAGCGCTCGCTGCTCGCGACGCTGATGCTGATGGCCGTGTCGACGGTCGCGATCGGCCTGCTGCCGACCCACGCGCAGGCCGGTGTGATCGCGCCGATCCTGCTGGTGCTGATGCGCGTGCTGCAAGGCATCGCCGTCGGCGGCGAATGGGGCGGCGCGGTGCTGCTCGCCGGCGAGCATGCGCCCGAAGGCAAGCGCACGTTCTTCGCGTCGTTCGCGCAGCTCGGCAGCGCGAGCGGCCTGATCCTGTCGATGCTCGCGTTCGGCGCGATCAGCACGCTGTCGAAGGACGACATGATGAGCTGGGGCTGGCGCGTACCGTTCCTCGCGAGCGCCGTGCTGCTGGCGGTCGGCTTCGTGATCCGCGCGTGCGTGTCCGAGTCGCCCGAGTTCGAGGAAGTCAGGAAGAGCGGCAACATCGCGCAAAAGCCGTTGCGTGAAGCACTCAAGTACTGGCCGCTGCTGCTGCTCGCGATCGGCGCGAACGTGTACGGCATCGCCGGCGTGTATTTCAGCAACATCTTCATGATCAGCTACGCGACGCAGTTCCTGTCGCTCGACCGGTCGATGGTGCTGCATTGCATGACGATCGTCGCGGTGCTGCAGTTCGTCGTGCAACTCGCCGCCGCGTTCCTCGCACAGCGCTTCGGCACGACGCGCGTGCTGCTGATCACCGGCGCATGGGCCGCGATCGTGCCGTTCGTGATGCTGCCGCTCGTGCACCTGGGCACGCCGCTGTCGATCACGGTCGGCGTCGGCCTCGCGACGCTCGCGGAATCGGGCTACTACTCGGTGGTCGCCGGTTTCGTCAGCGGCATCTTCATCGCGCGCATCCGCTATACGGCGATCTCGATCGCGTACCAGGTGTGCGGCGCGCTCGCCGGCGGTCTCACGCCGCTCGTCGCCACGCTGATCGCGCAGAACACCGCGCCGCAATGGTGGCCGCTCGCGATCCAGTACACGAGCGCCGCCGTGCTGTCGTCGGTGTGCGTGTGGCTGATCTCGCGCCGCGTCAGCATCGACGATGCCGGCGCGCCCGGCAGGGCGGACGAAGCGCTGCCGCGCGGTGCGCGTACCGCGTAACCTCACGCAAACGGGCAGGCGACATCGCCTGCCCGTTTGCGTCGGGCGTCGGGCGTCGGGCGGTACGCCGCAACGCCCCGCCTTGCCCCGAACATTCATTGCGACAAACGGCCCGCACATGCGGGCCGCTTGTTTGCCGCCCGATCGTCGATCGGGACGGCCGGCGCGCAGCGTTCGCGCGTCATTGCGCCTGGCTGCGCAGCGTCTTCGCCGCGGCGACCATGTTCGTCAGCGCCGGAAGCACTTCCGCCCACTGACGCGTCTTCAGCCCGCAGTCCGGGTTCACCCACAGGCGCTCCGCCGGAATCCGCTCCGCCGCCTTCTTCATCAGGCCGACGATGTGATCCTGCGTCGGGATGTTCGGCGAATGGATGTCGTACACGCCCGGCCCGATCTCGTTCGGATACCTGAAGCTGTCGAACGCGTCGAGCAGCTCCATGTCCGAGCGCGACGTCTCGATCGTGATCACGTCCGCATCCATGTCGGCGATCGACGCGATGATGTCGTTGAACTCCGAATAGCACATGTGCGTATGAATCTGCGTATCGTCCCGCACACCGTTCGCGGCGATGCGGAACGACTCGACCGCCCACTTCAGGTACGCGCCCCATTGCGCGCGACGCAGCGGTAGCCCTTCGCGCAGCGCGGCCTCGTCGATCTGGATCACGCGCACGCCGGCCTGCTCGAGATCCAGCACTTCGTCCCGGATCGCGAGCGCGAGCTGATGGCACGACACCGAACGCGGCTGGTCGTCGCGCACGAACGACCAGTTCAGGATCGTCACCGGGCCGGTCAGCATGCCCTTCATCGGCTTGTTCGTCAGCGACTGCGCGTACGTGATCCATTCGACCGTCATCGCCTTCGGGCGGCTGATGTCGCCGAACAGGATCGGCGGCTTCACGCAGCGCGAACCGTACGACTGCACCCAGCCGAACTGGCTGAATGCGTAGCCGTCGAGCTGCTCGCCGAAGTATTCGACCATGTCGTTGCGTTCGGCTTCGCCGTGCACGAGCACGTCGAGCTCGAGCGATTCCTGTTCGCGCACGCTGCGCGCGATTTCCGCCTGCATCGCCGCGCGGTAGCCGGCTTCATCCAGCGCGCCGGCCTTGAACCGGCTGCGCGCCTGGCGGATCTCGGCAGTCTGCGGGAACGAGCCGATCGTCGTCGTCGGGAAGGCCGGCAGGTTCAGGCGCGCCGACTGCTTCGGCGCACGCTGCGGGTACGGGCTCGCACGGTTGCCGAGCTGCGCGTCGATGCGCGCGATCGCGGCCTTCACCGCCGGGTTGTTCACGCGCGGCGAGCGACGGCGCGAGCCGATCGCGGCCGCGTTCGCGGCGAGCGCGTCGGCCACCTCGTCGCGGCCTTCGTTCAGCGCGGTCGCGAGCACCTTCAGTTCGTCGAGCTTCTGCAGCGCGAATGCGAGCCACGAGCGGATCTCCTCGTCGAGCGTCTGCTCGCTCGCGAGATCGACCGGCACGTGCAGCAGCGAGCACGATGGTGCGAGCCACAGGCGCTCGCCCAGTTGCTTCGCGAGCGGCTCGAGCCAGTCGAGCGCCGCGTTCAGGTCCGTCTTCCAGATGTTGCGTCCGTTGATCGCGCCGACCGACAGCACGCGCCCGGCCGGCAGTTCGCGCACGAGTGCGTCGATTTCGTCGCGGGCGTGGATCGCGTCGACATGCAGGCCGTCGACCGGCAGCGAGGCCGCGAGCGCCAGGTTGTCCTGAAGCTGGCCGAAATACGTCGCGAGCAGCAGCTTGATGCGGCGCGTCTCGAGCGCGTCGTATGCCGTGCGCAGCGCCTGGCGCCAGGCGGCGTCGAGCTCGGTCACGAGGATCGGCTCGTCGATCTGCACCCATTCGACGCCTTGCGCGGTCAGCGTGTCGAGCAGCGCGCCATATACCGGCAACAGCTTCGGCAGCAGCGCGAGACGATCGGAATCGTCCTTCGCCTTGCCGAGCCACAGATACGTGACGGGGCCGAGGATCACCGGCTTCGCGGCGACGCCCTGCTCCTGCGCTTCCGCCAGTTGCTGGAGCAGGCGCGACGGATCGAGCGAGAAGTTCGTATCCGCATGGAATTCCGGGACGATGTAGTGATAGTTCGTGTCGAACCACTTCGTCATTTCACCGGCCGCGACTCCGCCGCAGCATGCCGCGTGTGCTTCCGCCGACTGCGCCGAGCGGCCGCGCGCGACGCGGAAATAGTTGTCGAGCGCATCGCCATGGAAGTCCTGCACGCGTTTCGGCAGGTTGCCGAGCGTGAAGCTCATGTCGAGCACCTGGTCGTAGAACGCGAAATCGCCGATCGGCACGAGATCGAGGTCGCGCTGGTCGTTCCAGTGGCGCTGGCGGAGTTCGGCGCCGAGTGCCTTCAGCGCGTCGCGCGACGACTCGCCCTTCCAGTAGCGTTCGAGACCGAATTTGAGTTCGCGCTTCGCGCCGATGCGCGGAAAACCGAGGTTGTGGGTCGTAACCATGAAGCTGCCGTCCTGAAGAAATAGTCGATCCAGCAGCCATCATAGGGATTTCATCCCATGAAATAAAATGGCATTATTTCATTCATCCATTAAATCTGTTCATGTATCTGTCGGGCAAGCGATACCCATGCTGGAACGATTCCATCTCGTCGTGATCCGCGAAGTCGAGCGCCAGGGCTCGTTGACCGCGGCCGCCAACGCGCTGCATCTCACGCAATCGGCGCTCAGCCATACCGTCCGGAAAATCGAGCAGCAACTCGGCACGCCGATCTGGGACCGCGAAGGCCGCGGCCTGCGGCTCACGCAGGGCGGGCAGTATCTGCTGAAGCTGGCGAACCGGCTGCTGCCGCAGTTCGAGCTCGCCGAGGAGCGCATGAAGCAGTACGCGAAGGGCGAGCGCGGCACGCTGCGCATCGGGATGGAGTGCCATCCGTGCTACCAGTGGCTGCTGAAGGTCGTGTCGCCGTACCTGTCGCGCTGGCCGGACGTCGACGTCGACGTGAAGCAGCGCTTCCAGTTCGGCGGCATCGGAGCGCTGTTCGGCCATGACATCGACGTGCTCGTGACGCCCGACCCGCTGAACAAGCCGGGCCTGCGCTTCGATCCCGTGTTCGATTACGAACAGGTGCTGGTGGTCGCGGACGCGCACCGTTTCGCGAACGCCGACTACGTGACGCCCGAGCAGCTGACCGACGAGATCCTGATCACCTACCCGGTCGAGACCGACCGGCTCGACATCTACAACCAGTTCCTGACGCCGGCCGGCATCGTGCCGCGGCGTCACAAGTCGATCGAGACGACCGACATCATGCTGCAGATGGTGGCGAGCGGGCGCGGCGTGGCCGCGCTGCCAAGATGGCTTGCAGACGAATACGCGGACCGGATGCCGGTCGTGCCGGTCAAGCTCGGCAAGAAAGGGATCGCGAAACAGATCTTCCTCGGCATCCGCGAGGCGGATGCGTCGATCGACTATCTGGCCGCATTCGTCGCGCTGGCGCGTGAATCGACATGGAGCGCGCCGCGCATGCTGCGCTAGCGGCGCTCGCGCCGTGCGCGCTTCCCGCGGCCCGCATGCCGGTGCGCGGGCCTGTTCACGATATGGATGACGACGCGAGCCGGCACGACATGTCGCAATTCGACGTCACGGCACCCTCCCCTTACACATCCGTAAGACGATGATTCGACGTCCCGACTGTCATCAAACTGACTGGTGGCGAAAGCTAGGATCGGACGCGGTTCCCTTACGAGATGCCGTCATGAATCAACCTGCTTCGTCCGCACCGAACAATTCGGGTTCCGTCGAACGCACCAGGCAGGTCGGCTATGCCGTCTTTCTGCTGGTGCTCGCGTTCGGCGCCCTCTATATCGCCACGCACCTGATCGCCGACCTGTCGCCGGTCCGCGAAGGCTCGCTGTTTCCGTACCTGATGCTCGGCGCCGCGCTGCTGATCGCGCTCGGCTTCGAATTCGTCAACGGCTTCCACGACACTGCAAACGCGGTCGCCACCGTGATCTATACGCACTCGCTGACGCCGAACGTCGCGGTGATCTGGTCCGGCATGTGGAACTTCCTCGGCGTGATGGTCTCGAGCGGCGCCGTCGCGTTCGGCATCCTGCAGTTGCTGCCGGTCGAGCTGATCCTGCAGGTCGGCAGCGGCGCAGGCTTCGCGATGGTGTTCGCGCTGCTGATCGCCGCGATCGTGTGGAACCTCGCGACCTGGTATTTCGGATTGCCGTCGTCGAGCTCGCATACGCTGATCGGGTCGATCATCGGCGTCGGTCTGATGAACCAGCTGATGCACGGGCCGTCGGGCACGAGCGGTGTCGACTGGGCCCAGGCGCTCGGCGTCGGCAAGTCGCTGCTGTTCTCGCCGATCGTCGGCTTCCTGTGCGCGGCACTGCTGCTGCTCGTGCTGAAGGCGCTCGTGCGGGTTCCGGAGTTGTACAAGGAGCCGCCGAAGGATCAGCCGCCGCCGTTCTGGATTCGCTGCCTGCTGATCCTGACCTGCACGGGCGTGTCGTTCGCGCACGGGTCGAACGACGGGCAGAAAGGGATGGGCCTCATCATGCTGATACTGATCGGCACGGTGCCGACCGCGTATGCGCTGAACAAGGCCGTCACGCCGGCCGAAACGCAGACCTTCGTCGCCGTCGCGAACCAGGCTGCCGCGACGTTCGGGAAGTACACGAACGGCGTCGCGCCGTCCGCGAACCCGCGTGCCGACGTCGAACACTACGTGCAGCATCGTGAACTGACGCCCGCGGTGCTGCCGGCCGTGCAGCAGCTGTCCGCGTCGCTCGCGAACGCGGTCGGCGCGTCGGGGTCGATGGCGGCGGTGCCGCAACGCGACGTCGACAACGTGCGCAACACGATGTATCTGGTGTCCGAAGCCATTCGCCTGATCGAGAAGTCGGGGCAGCCCGCGTTCGCCGCCGACGACAAGCTCGCGATCGACAACTATCGCAAGCAGCTCGACCACGCGACCAAGTTCATTCCGACCTGGGTGAAGGTGGCTGTCGCGATCGCACTGGGCCTCGGCACGATGGTCGGCTGGAAACGGATCGTCGTGACCGTCGGCGAGAAAATCGGCAAGCAGCATTTGACGTATGGGCAGGGCGCGTCGGCCGAACTCGTCGCGATGCTGACGATCGGCGCCGCCGACGTGTACGGGTTGCCCGTGTCGACGACGCACGTGCTGTCGTCGGGTGTCGCGGGCACGATGGCGGCGAACGGATCCGGGTTGCAGTGGAGCACGGTGCGCAGCCTCGTGCTCGCGTGGGTGCTGACGCTGCCCGCGTCGATCGTACTGGCTGGCGGGCTCTACTGGTTGTTCCGGTCGGTGGCTTGATCGGGGAAGCGGCGCGTGGCCGGTGAAAACCGGTCGCCTGCCGTGGAAGGTTCCGCAGTCGCTTCTCTGCTTCTGCGCTTCTGCGCTTCTGCGCTTCTCCGCTCCGACACATCGCGGCATCCGATGTGTCCGCGCCGCGCTCCCAACTTTCTCTCCTCCCCTCCCTTCCGAATTGAAGCGCAAGATCTGGAGCGCGCCAGCACGCGGATGCCGCTAGACTGGGTTCATCGACTTTCATCGTGGCTTCAACCGTGCACGCGACGCTGGCGAGTATTTCGCGCGACCGTACGGCGCCACACTGCTGACGAACCGAGGGATGCCCGTGAATATCGCCGATCTGCAACCTGCCGTCGAATCGCCAGACATCGCGCAACGCGTCGACGCAATCGACTGGTCGACCGTCGATGTCGAGCTCGATCGCTACGGATGTGCGCGGGTACCAGGCCTGATCTCCACAAGCGAGTGCGATGCGCTCGCCTCGCTCTATGCGCGGGATGCGCTCTACCGTTCACGCGTCGTGATGGCACGGCACGGGTTCGGGCGCGGCGAATACAAATACTTCGCGTACCCGCTGCCCGCGGTCGTCGCCGAGTTGCGTGCGACGCTCTATCCGCATCTCGCGCCGATCGCGAATCGCTGGAACCAGGCACTCGGGATCGACGTCCGCTATCCGAAAGAGCACCGGACCTTCCTCGATCGCTGCCACGCGGCGGGGCAGACACGCCCGACGCCGCTGATCCTGCAATACGGGCCGGACGACTACAACTGTCTCCATCAAGACCTGTATGGCGAGCATGTCTTTCCGCTCCAGGTCGCGATCCTGTTGTCGGCACCCGGGCGGGATTTCACGGGCGGCGAGTTCATGCTGACGGAACAGCGGCCACGCATGCAGTCACGCGCGGAAGTGGTGCCGCTCATGCAAGGCGACGCGGTGATCTTCGCCGTGCACGGCAGGCCCGTGCAGGGAACGCGCGGCGTCTACCGCGTCAACTTGCGCCATGGTGTGAGCAGAATTCGAAGCGGCCACCGCCACACGGTCGGCATCATCTTCCATGACGCACAGTGACGGCCCGCGGAACGAACATGACGCTGTCGCGCCATTCGGCACGCGGACAGGGTCGTGCAACCGGCACCGCACGTCGGTGCTCGAGGCTCGTTGCACCCTGCCGTCGCCGTACGGTCCGCTCATCGCTCGTGGTAACGGATAACGGGTTGTGCCGCCCGTCGGACCATCGTCGCCTCGACCGATCGATGTTTCAGGTGAGCAACGAAAAGCCGCCGCCCTCACCTGTCGCGACGCCAAGGCAACGCGAGATCCGGCCTACCCTCGGGCCACATTTGCCCGCAGGCGGTCGCCAGCATCGGAAGCCAGCCGCGCATAGCCCGGCAGCGTCAGCAGCGCGAGCACGCCCGCCGCAACGAACGCCCAGCGAAAATCGTCGAGTACGTAGTGCATGCCGGCCGCGTCGCCACGTACCAACGCCGCGAGCCGCAGCGACAACGCACCGAATGCGATCCCCATCCCGATCGTCATCTGCTGCGCGGCGCTCCACAGCGTGCTGGCCGCGCTCGTCTGCCGGGCCGGGATATCCGCATACGCCAGCGTCGCGAGCGTCGTGAACTGCATCGACCGCGTGAGCCCGTAGACGAATACGACGAACAGCGTGATCGCCAGCGGCGTCGACGCGGTCAGCCAGCCGCACGCGATCGTGAAGATTCCGACGATCGTCACGTCGACGAGCGCAACGCGCCGGAAACCGAAGCGGTCGAGGATCCACGACGTTCCCGCCTTCATCCCGAGATTGCCGAGCGCGCTCGCGAGCAGCAGCAGGCCGGACTGGAACGGCGACAGCCCGAAGCCGATCTGGAACAGCAGCGGCAGCAGGTAAGGCACGGCGTTGATCGCCATCCGCGTGATCGAGCCGGTGATCACCGTCACCGAGAACGTCGGCACCTTCAGCGTCGTGAAATCGAGCAGCGGGTGCGCGCAGCGTTGCGCGTGCATCCACGCGGCGATGCCGAACAGCACGCTCGCCCCCACCAGAATGCCCGCGCGCGTGAAGTCGACGTCCTGCTGGCCGGCCGCTTCGGTACCGATCAGCAGACAGGTCAACGCTCCGCCGGCCAGCACGAACCCGACCCAGTCAAGCGGCCGTTGCTCATCGGCCCGTGTATTCCGGACGATCAGCCAGGTACAGACGAGCGCAGCGATGCCGAACGGGACATTCAACAGGAAGATCCATCGCCATGACGCGTAGGTCGTGATGAAGCCACCGATCGGCGGCCCGACGACCGGCGCGACGATGCCCGGCCACGTAATCGTCGCGATCGCACGCATCAGCCTGGCCTTCTCGGTGCTGCGCACGACGATCATCCGTCCGACCGGCACCATCATCGCCCCGCCGACACCCTGCAGCAGTCGCGCGGCCGTGAACGTCACCACGCCCTCGGACAGCCCGCACAGCACCGACGCACCGGTAAAGACGAAGATGGCCGTGGCGAACACCGTACGCGAGCCATAGCGATCCGCGATCCAGCCGCTGATCGGGATGAACACCGCGAGCGCCAGCATGTAGGCTGTCATCCCGAGGCTCAATGCATTCGGCCCGACGCCGAACGAGCGCGCCATCTGCGGCAACGCGGTCGCGATCACGGTCGTGTCGAGATACTCCATGAAGAACGTTGCCGCGACGAGGTACGGCAGGAAGTCGGTCGTCCGACCACCTTGGGCAGGGCTGTCAGTCATGAACGGTACAGGAGACGGAATGCGAGGATGCCGAGTTCCGGCAGGTGCAGACGAGGCCGGTAATCGGGACGAGTGGCGATATTACCCTGAAGGATTGATTGTCCGCTCTGCCGGGCATGTCCCGCGAATGGACTTTATGCGCATAGATTTTTATGACGATATTGCGCCGCGTTGGCCGAATGGTGCACACGAGCAGGTCGACGTGACACTTCGCGGGACGGATGGATCAAGCCGGGGGATTCCGCTGCAAAGTGGCATTTCCAGACAATTGTGGACCAACGTCACGCATCGTCGGCCAGTATGACGTCATCGTCATACGCCGCGACATTGACTGATGCTGACAGACGGCGGATTGGTGTGATCTGGAGAAGGATGTACCGGGTAGATCTCGGTGGGCAAAG
>NZ_QTPU01000038.1:0-62383 GCF_003857805.1 Burkholderia sp. Bp9099 | reverse complement strand
AGCACGGTCAGCCACGGAAACAGCGCGAAGGTCTGGAACACCATCGCGACGCCTTCGGCCGGGCCGCGCAGCGGCTTGCCGAGATAGGTCACGTCACCGCCGGTCGGCTCGATCAGCCCGGCGATGATCCGCAGCAGCGTGGACTTGCCCGAACCGGAGCGGCCGAGCAGCCCGACGATCTCGCCTTCGCGCAGCGACAGGTTCGCGTCGTCGAGCACGAGCAACTCGCCCTGCGACTTGTTGAAGCCGCGATTCACGTGTTCGACGCGCAGGATTTCCTCGCCGAGGCGCGGCGGCTGAAGCGGCTGGGACGTCTGGACAGGGGCGTTGATTACGGTCTGGTTTTGCATCGCGCTTACTCTCAATCGAGACGGAGCCGGGATTCCGCATAGGCGTACATCGGACGCCACAGCAGACGGTTGAACAGGGTAACGAACAGGGACATCACGGCGATGCCCAGGATGATCTTCGGAAAATCGCCGGCGGCAGTCATCTGTGCGATGTACGAGCCGAGGCCATGCGCGACGACCCTGGTGTCGCCCCACTGCACGAACTCCGACACGATGCTCGCGTTCCACGCGCCGCCGGATGCGGTGATCGCACCGGTCACGTAGTACGGGAAGATGCCGGGCAGCATCGCCTGCCGCCACCACTGCCAGCCGCGAATGCGGAAGTTCTTCGTCGCTTCCTTGTAGTCGTTCGGATAGGACATCGCGCCGGCGATCACGTTGAACAGGATGTACCACTGCGTGCCGAGCACGATCAGCGGCGACAGCCAGATGTCCGCGTTCAGATGGAAGTGGACGATCACGATCACGAACACCGGGAACAGCAGGTTCGCCGGGAACGCGGCGAGGAACTGCGCGAGCGGCTGGATCTTCTCGGCCAGCGCGGGGCGCAGCCCGATCAGCACGCCGAGCGGCACCCAGACCACCGACGCGATCGCGATCAGCACCAGCACGCGCAGCAACGTGATCAGCCCGAGCACCACCACGTGGCCGACCTCGCCCAGCGTCACGCCGGTCGCCACGAAGCTGACGACGCGCCACCCGACGTACACCGTCAGCAGGATCACGAACGCGCCCCACACGACGTCGCCGACGCGCGACGAACCGCGCGCCGACGTGCCGCGCGAGCGCTTGCCCGTGAGCGCCGGCACGCGCAACGGAATCCGCGCGGCCTGCGACAGCAGCCAGCCGGCCGGCACGAGCAGCTGGTGGATCAGGTGCGTGCGGCGCAGCATGTCGAGCAGCCAGGACTGCGGCGCATCGCCCGACGCGGTGTTTTCCATCCGGAACTTGTCGGCCCACGCGACGAGCGGGCGGAACAGGAGCTGGTCGTACGCGAGGATCACGACCGACATCGCGACGATCACCCAGCCCACCGCGCCGAGGTTCTGGTCGGTGATCGCCTGCGCGAGATACGCGCCGATGCCCGGCAGCGTGATCGTCTGGTTGCCGACGGTGATCGCCTCCGACGCGACGACGAAGAACCAGCCGCCCGACATCGACATCATCATGTTCCAGATCAGCCCCGGCATCGAGAACGGCACCTCGAGCTTCCAGAAGCGCTGCCACGGCGTCAGGTGGAAGCCGCGCGACACTTCGCTCAGGTCGCGCGGCACCGTGCGCAGCGACTGGTAGAAGCTGAACGTCATGTTCCACGCCTGGCTCGTGAAGATCGCGAAGATCGCCGCGAGCTCGGCGCCGAGCACGCGGCCCGGGAACAGTGCGAGGAAGAACGTGACCGTAAACGAGATATAGCCGAGCACCGGCACCGACTGCAGGATGTCGAGGATCGGGATCAGCACCATGCCGGCACGGCGGCTTTTCGCCGCGAGCGTGCCGTAGACGAGCGTAAACACCAGCGACGCGACCATCGCGGCGAGCATCCGCAGCGTGGTGCGCAACGCGTATTCGGGCAGGTTCGACGGATCGAGCGAGATCTTCTGCGTCTGCAGTACGGCGATCGGCGCCATCGTCTGATGAAAGCCGACGATCGCCATTGCGAGTATGCCGATGATCAGCGGAAACGCGACCGCATCCCAGCGGTTGGGGAGCACGCGCCACGCGGACGCGTTGGCGGTGCGATTCGGATCGAAGAAACTGATATCCATCGGTAGCGTCTTGGTCGAATTGAAAATCGATGGGATCGGCCGCGTGACGTGCGGCCGGATGCGGCATCAGCCGGCGCGGCTCAGAACGGCTTGTGGCGCGCCCGGCCCAGGACCGCCGACCACGCGATCGACGCGGGCACGACCAGCACGCCCGCGACGCCGAGCGGCACGATCGGCAGGACCGAACCTTCCTTGACCGGACTGGGATCCGCGCTCAGGTGAACGCCGACGTAGACGATGCCGCAGGCAACGATCGGCACGAACGGCGCGAAGCCGATGGTGCGCGTGCGATGACCGCCCGCACCGCTGGTTTCCGTTGCCGCGAGATTCGGCATGAGGGGCTCCGGAGAAGTGATTCGGTGTCGCAGGCTATCGGGCGGACATGACGCAAACGTGACGTGTCACTTACAGGACATTGACAGGTCATCCGCCGGTGGTCGGTCATTGCGCCGCAAGCCGCGAGCAACCTCGCAACGCGCGGGAATAAATCCGCCGCCGCAGCGGTATGGCATACGAAGGCGCCGGCTTATTCCAGGACGATCCGGCCGTCCGGTTCCGTCACACGAATGCGAGGCTCACATGTCTTCATCGAATCCCACCCGCCCGTCGCGTCGCAAGGCCCTGCAATGCATGGCGTTCGGCGGCCTCGGCACGCTGTTTACACTGTCGGGCGGCATCCTGACGCCGTTCGACCTCGCGCTCGCGCAAAGCGGCGCCGCACTCCCCGCGGACAAGGGCCGGCCGCTGTTCGTGCAGATCAGCGACACGCACATCGGCTTCAACAAGGACGCGAATCCCGACGTCGCGGCCACGCTGCGGCAGACCATCGAGCTCGTCAACGCGATGCCTGCCACGCCCGCGCTCGCGATCCATACCGGCGACATCACGCACCTGTCCAAGGCAGCGGAGTTCGACCAGGCGTCGCAGCTGCTGTCCGCGCTGCGCGTGCCGGAGCTGCATACGGTGCCCGGCGAACACGACGTGACCGACGGCTCGGGTGCCGAATATTTCAGCCGCTTCGGCAAGGCGTCGGACAACCGCGGCTACTACAGCTTCGATCACGCGGGCGTGCACTTCGTCGCGCTCGTCAACGTGATGCACTTCAAGCCGAACGGGCTCGGCAGCTTCGGCGACGAGCAGCTCGCGTGGCTCGCGCAGGATCTGAAGGGGCAATCGTCGAGTACGCCGATCGTCGTGTTCTCGCACATGCCGATGTGGACCATCTACGAGCCGTGGGGCTGGGGCACCGGCGACGCACCGCAGACGATGGCGCTGCTGCGCCGCTTCGGCTCGGTCACCGTGCTGAACGGGCACATTCACCAGATCGTGTCGAAGGTCGAAGGCAACGTGACGTTCCACACCGCGCGCTCCACCGCGTTCCCGCAGCCGACCGCCGGCAACGGCCCCGGCCCGGTGCCGCTCACCGTGCCGCGCGACCGGCTGCCCGCGATGCTCGGCGTGACGACCGTCGACTTCGCCGGCCATCCCGTGGCGGCGTCGCTGCGCGACACGACGCTGGCCTGATCCCTCGCCCGATTCCGCTACGCAAGGAGACCGACATGACCATCCTCAAGCCCTCGACGCTGCTGGCGGCGCTGACCCTGTGCGCGGCCGCCGCCGGCACGCCGCTCGCCGCATTCGCGCAACCCCCGGCCGGCCCGCTCGTGACGATCCACAACTTCATGTTTTCGCCGATGTCGACCACGATCAAGGCCGGCACGACGGTCACGTGGAAGAACCTCGACGCGGAACCGCATACCGTCGTCAACGACGCGGGCATCTTCCATTCGAATGCGCTCGACCAGGACGAGACCTACTCGTTCCGCTTCGACAAGCCGGGGGTCTACAAGGTGTTCTGCGGGATTCATCCGTACATGAAGGAGACCATCACCGTGGAATGACGCGGCGCGCCGCGCCACGCGCGCGAAGGTCCGGCACCGCGGAGCGACGCCCGCCGATCGCCTACACTGGTTCCAACCGGCCGGCCCCCGCCGGCCGTCACCGACCACGAGGCAAGCGATGACGGCAAGTCAACCCGCACACCCGAAGCTACCCGGACAGGTCGTGCTCGTGCTCCAGGGCGGCGGCGCACTGGGCGCATACCAGCTCGGCGTATTCGAGGCGATGGACGCGGCGGGCATCCAGCCCGACTGGGTGATCGGCACGTCGATCGGCGCGATCAACGCGGCGCTGATCGCCGGCAACGCGCCCGCGCACCGCGCGCAGCGAATGGCCGAATTCTGGCGCCACGTCACCGAACGGCCCGCCGTGACCGTGCCGGGCTTCCCGACGACCTGGGACAAGATCGGCTCGGAACTCGCGGTGATCGGCGCGGGCCTCACGGGATTCTTCCGGCCGAATCCCGCCGCGTGGCTCGGGCCGCTCGCGCGGGTCGGCGTCGAGCACGCGTCGTACTACGTGGTCGAGCCGCTGCGCGACACGCTCGCGTCGCTGATCGACCTCGACCTGCTGAATGCGTGCCGGCCGCGACTGACCGTCGGCGCGGTCAACGCGTGCACCGGCACGATGCGCTATTTCGATTCGCGCGACCGGCCGCTCGACCTCGACCACGTGATGAGCTCGGGCGCGCTGCCGCCCGCGTTTCCGGCCGTGCGGATCGACGGCGCGCCCTACTGGGACGGCGGCATCTATTCGAATACGCCGGTCGAGGTCGTGCTCGACGATGCGCCGCGCCGCAGCTCGATCATCTTCTCGGTGCAGATGTGGAATCCGGTCGGGCCCGAGCCGCAAAGCATCTGGCAGGTGTCGGAGCGGCAGAAGGACATCCAGTACGCGAGCCGAACGGACGGCAACATCGCGCGGCAACAGCAGATTCACCGGCTGCGCCACGTGATCAAGGAACTGGTGATGCGGCTGCCGGAGGCGGAGCGTACGTCGGCCGACGTGCAGGCGCTCGCCGCGTGGGGCTGCCAGACGACGATGCACGTGATCAAGCTCGCGGCGCCGCGGCTCGACGGCGACGATCAGTGGAAGGACATCGATTTCACGCCGGACGGCATCGCGGCGCGCCGGCAGGCCGGATTCGACGCGACGATGCAGGCGATCGCCGCGCGCCCGTGGGATCAGCCGATGGACCCGACGGAAGGGCTCAGCGTCTGGAGCCCGGAAGAGAACCGGATCGGCGAACGGCACAACTGAGGCAGCCGGCGCAACGTCCGCGCGCGCACCGCCCGGCCCGGCAGCGGCTTAAAGCGCGCGGACGATGCCGCCGTCGACGCGAATGTTCTGCCCGGTGATGTAGCCGGCGCCTTCCGACAGCAGGAACGTCACGGTCTGCGCGATCTCCTGTGTCTTGCCGAAACGGCCGGCCGGAATGCGGGCCACGATCTCGGGCGTCTCCGGCCAGCTGTCGATGAAGCCGGGCAGCACCGAATTGATGCGGATGTTGTCCTTCGCGTACCGGTCGGCGTACAGGCGCGTGAAGGCACTGAGCGCCGCGCGCAGCGCGGACGACACCGGCATCGCCTGCTCGGGCGCGTCGGCCGCGAAGCTCGAGATGTTGACCACCGCGCCGCCGCCCTGCTTCAGGAAGACCGGCGTCACGCGGCGCAGCACGCGCGCGACGTTGAGCACGATCAGGTCGAGCCCTTCATGCCATTTGTCGTCGTCGATCGAGAGCAGGTCGCCCTTCGGCGGATGCCCGGTATTGTTGACGACCGCATCGATACGGCCGTACTTCGCGAGCGTCTCGTTCACGAAGCGCGCGATGTCGGCGTCTTCGGTGACCGACCCCGCCACGCCGAACCCGCCGAGTTCCTTCGCCAGTTCGACCGCGCTGCCGGACGGCGACATCAGCGCGACGCGATAACCGTTGCCCGCGAGATCCCGCGCGATCGCGGCGCCCATGCCCTTGCCCGCCGCTGTCACCAAAGCCACTTTCTCTACAGTCATGCTGTTCTCCTGAATGGGTCGGCGCAGCGCCGCGATCATCGTCTATCGCAGCACTGTAGGACTCTATAATCGGCTTGTCGAACCATGATTTCTCCACCCACACTGTAGAATTTCTACTGCATGAAGGCGCTATCGCGTACCCGCCGGTTCCCGCCGCTCAATGCGCTTCGCGCGTTCGAGGCCGCCGCGCGACACCTCAATTTCCGGCTGGCCGCCGACGAACTCGGCGTGACCCAGGGCGCGGTGGCGCAACAGGTCAGGCATCTGGAGGACGTCGTGGAGGTTCAGCTGTTCCGGCGGCTGCCCAGGGGGCTGGCGCTGACGCGCGAAGGGCTCGAGTATTTTTCGTCGGTCCAGCGCGCGCTGCAGATCATCTCCGACGCCACGGACGCGCTCGGGCAGCGCCCGACGGTTCTGGCGGTCAGCACGACGCCGTCGTTCGCGTCGAAGTGGCTGATTCCGCGCCTGTCGGACTTCGGCCGGCTGCATCCCGACATCGAAGTGCGCGTGATCGCCGACGAAAGGCTTGCGTCGTTCCGGGCCGACGGCGTCGACATCGCGATTCGACTGAGCAAGCCGCCGTTCCCGGCCGGCCTGGTCGCCGAGTTGCTGTTTCCGCTCGACATCTTTGCCGTCGCCAGCCCGAAACTGCTCGACAGCGGCTCGCCGATCCGGACGCCCGCGGACCTCGCAAAGCACGTGCTGTTGCACGACGCGCACGATCTGTGGCCCGAGTTCATCGACAAGCTCGGCGGCAAAGGCCGGGCCGATCCGACCAAAGGGCCGCGATTCAGCCAGTCGCTGCTCGCGATCGACGCCGCGGTCGCCGGCCAGGGCATCGCGCTGACCAGCGAGCCGCTGGTCGAACGCGATATCGCGGATGGCCGACTGCGGCGCGTGTTCGATTTTTCGTTTCCAATGTCGCTCGGGTTTTACGTCGTCTTTCCGCAGGCCAGTGCGCACTCGGAAGCGCTCGATGCGATGCGGCGGTGGCTGTTCGCGCAGTACGGGAACGGGTGACGCGCTGAAGTCCGACGGATCAACAACCCCACTTCCATCAGTGCCTTCACACGTATCGTTATTTTCCGATATATGATTCGCCCTTCGACGATACCCGTATGCCCAGAACACCACGCCCTTCCATGCCGACCGAACTCGACATCGACGCGATCCTGAAAGCGCTCTCGAACCCCGTGCGCCGGGAAATCCTCGTCTGGCTGAAAACGCCGGGCGCGCATTTCCCGGAGCAGACGCTGCCGTACGACCACGGCGTCTGCGCCGGGCAGATCGACGCGCGCTGCGGGCTGTCGCAGTCGACGGTTTCCGCGCACCTCGCGACGCTGCAGCGCGCGGGGCTCGTGACGTCGACGCGGATCGGCCAGTGGGCGTTCTTCCAGCGCAACGAGGCCGTCATCGACGCATTTCTCGACGCCCTGCGTCGCGAACTCTGACCCAGGCCATGCGGGCCACCCGTCGCGCACGACGCGACGGCCATCCCGCCTTTCGTGAAGAGGTTATCTCCATGCCTACCCTGTTCGATCCCGCTACCCTCGGCGACCTGACTCTACCGAACCGCGTCGTGATGGCGCCGCTCACCCGTGCCCGCGCCGGCAGCGCGCGCGTGCCCAACGACCTGATGGCCCGCTATTACGCCGAGCGCGCATCGGCCGGCCTGATCATCAGCGAAGCGACTTCGGTCACGCCGCAGGGCGTCGGCTACGCGGACACGCCGGGCATCTGGTCCGACGAACAGGTGGAAGGCTGGAAGCGCGTGACCCAGGCCGTGCACGCGGCGGGCGGCCGCATCGTGCTGCAGCTCTGGCACGTCGGCCGGATTTCCGATCCGGTGTTCCTGGACGGCGACCTGCCGGTCGCACCGAGCGCGATCGCCGCGGGCGGTCACGTGAGCCTCGTGCGGCCGCCGCGGCCGTACGTGACGCCGCGCGCGCTCGACATCGATGAAATTCCGGGTATCGTCGCCGCGTACCGCAGGGGCGCGGAAAACGCGAAGAAGGCGGGCTTCGACGGCGTCGAGATCCACGGCGCGAACGGCTACCTGCTCGACCAGTTCCTGCAGGACAGCACCAACCTGCGCACCGACGCGTACGGCGGCCCGATCGAGAACCGCGCGCGCCTGCTGCTCGAAGTGGTCGACGCGGCGATCGACGTGTGGGGCGCGGGCCGTGTCGGCGTGCACCTCGCACCGCGCGGCGACGCGCACACGATGGGCGATTCCGATCCGGCCGCGACGTTCGGCTACGTCGCACGCGAACTCGGCCGCCGCAAGATCGCGTTCATCTTCACGCGTGAATCGTATTCGGGCGACCAGCTGAGCCCGCGTCTGAAGGAGGCGTTCGGCGGCCCGCTGATCGCGAACGAGCAGTTCACGCTCGAATCGGCGCAGGACACGCTCGCGAGCGGCCACGCCGACGCGATCGCGTGGGGCAAGCTGTTCATCGCGAATCCGGACCTGCCGCGTCGACTCGAACTCGGCGCACCGCTGAACAAGCCGGTGCCGGAGACGTTCTACGCCGAAGGCGAAACGGGTTACACCGACTACCCGGCGCTCAGCGACGCGGCATGACGGCCGGCGGCACGTTCATGCGCGCACGTCCGCGCGCATGAACACGCGCTGCGTCTCGTCGAGCCCACGCGCGACGTGATGCGCGCGGACCGCATGCAGCGTGTCGTCGAGCGATGCGTCGTCGATGATGTCGAAGCCCAGGCGCGCGTAGTACGGCGCATTCCACGGCGCGTCGCGAAACGTCGACAGCACGACCTGCGCGATGCCGTCTTGCGCGGCGCGTGTCATGATCCGTTCAATCAGGCGCGCGCCGATCCGCTGCCCCGCATGCGACGGCGCGACGTCCAGCTCCTCCAGATAAAGCCGCTGCGCATCGAGCAGCCGGTAGAACGCGAAACCCACGCAGGCCCCCGCTTCGTCCGTCGCCACATACGCGCGGCCGTCGTCGATGCGTGCGAGCACGTCGGCCGCATCGGTCGGCTCGCCTTCGGCGATGTCGGACATGCCGATGTCGCGAAAGCGCTGGGCGGCGGCCACTTCCACGGCGGCCATCGCGGCCGCGTCTTCCCGCGTGGCGGGACGAATCCGGATCGATACTGTCATCACGACGAGGTAGGCAGGCAGGAACGGCCGTCACTATAATCGAAACTTCATACCTTTCGAACGCCTTGCCCACGAGGTTCGCCATGACGCTGTCCGCGCTCGCCGTGTTCGCCATCGCCCTGCTCGTCACCGCCGGCACGCCCGGCCCGAGCGTCGCCGCGCTCGTCGCGCGCGTGCTGACGAACGGCGTGCGGGACGTGCTGCCGTTCCTCGCCGCGATGTGGATCGGCGAGGCGCTGTGGCTCACGCTGGCGGTGGCCGGGCTGTCGGCGTTCGCACGCACGTTCGAGACGGGCCTGCTCGTGCTGAAGCTGCTCGGCGTCGCGTACCTGTTGTTCCTCGCGTGGAAGATGTGGACCGCGCCGACCGACACGCAGGCCGGCGACCTGCCGCGCGGGCAGTCGCCGTGGCGCATGTTCGTCGCGGGCACGCTGGTCACGCTCGGCAACCCGAAGATCATGCTGTTCTATCTCGCGCTGCTGCCGACGATCGTCGATCTGACGCATGTCGGTGTGCTCGCGTGGGCCGAGCTGGTCGGCACGATGCTCGCGATCCTGATCCTCGCCGACTGCTTCTGGTCGCTGCTCGCGGTGCGTGCGCGGGCATTTCTGACGTCGGCACGCGCGAAGCGGGTCGCGAACCGCACGAGCGCGACCGCGATGGCAGGTGCGGCGGTGGCGATCGCGACGCGGTAGTCCGTCGATCGCACACCATCCCGTTCTCCGTAGACCTGCAATGCCGTAACTCGAGAAAATTCCCGCGGCACTTGCCGCACTGTCGATTTCTCGTCGCGAGATCGTGCTTCCGCTCGACGCCGCGCTCGAATGCATTGACTATTGCGAGCGTCAGCGCATTCCGATCTATGGTTGGGAAGGTTGGGTCCTGACTGTCGGCGAGTTCGCGGTCTTCAATGCGAATGCGCTAACAACCCATTAGCCTGCGCCTGCCACCCACCACGGGCCCATCCTCATTACACTCGACCAGCGCCCGCACCAACGCCCAGTCATCGTCGTCGCAGAAGTCGAGCAGCATCGCACCGCACGGCCCGCGCGCTTCGCGCAACCGCGCCGCGAGCCGCGCCTGAATCCCGATCACCCTACCGTCGCCGCGCGCGACCACCGACGGATTCGCGCCCATCCCCGTGCCGCTGCAGAAATTGATCGCCCAGCGCCCGCTCTCCGGCGACGGCATGCGGCTCAGCAGCGCATCGATCACACGCCACTTGTAGTGGATCGACCCGGCGACAGGCACACGGTATTCATCCTGGATCACGAACGCCGCATCCGGATGATCGACCGTAAACGTCGCATTGTCGGGCCACGCGGTCAGGTCGATGCCCAGCGGCCGGCTGCTGCGGAACCGCCGCAACAGCACCACCGCGCCGCGCACGTCGCCGAGCGCCGGCAGCGCGCGGCCCGCATGCCAGCGCAGCCGCGGATGCCGCGCGCAATGCGCATCGAACGTCGCATCGAAACTGCGCGTGCACGCATGCGCGGGCCATTCGTCCTTCACCGACATCACGATGCATTCGCGCGGATGCGCATCGAGAAAGCGCGTGCAGTCCGCGAGCACGTCGTCGAACGACAGGCCGAGCGCGATGCCGCCGTGATGGATGTCGAACGTATCGCCCCGGTGCCGGCAGCGAATGTCGAGCAGCCGCACGCCATGCGCGAGCTGCGCATCGAGCGGCGCGCGCTGCGTGCGTACGAGCGGATCGTCGACCGTATACGCACAGGTGTCATGGCTGCCCGGTAGGGTCAGCGTATGCAGCGGCCGCGCGTCGTCGAGCGCCGACATCCAGTCGGCCAGCGGCGTGGAGGCTTCGTGTCGCGAAGGGATCATGAATCGATGACTGACAAGGAAAGAAAGACGTGGGTGACCGCGTCGGATGTCGCCGTGCGGGCCGGCGTGTCGCGTTCCGCGGTGTCGCGCGCGTTCTCGCCGACGGCGAGCATCGCGCCCGAGACGCGCGAACGCGTGATGGCGGCCGCGCGTGCGCTCGGCTACCAGGTCAACCTGATCGCGCGCGACATGATCACGCAGCGCAGCAGCATGATCGGCGTCGTGACGGCCGGGTTCGAGAATCCGTTCCGCGCACGGCTGCTGTCGGACCTGATGGCCGCGCTCGGGCAGCGCGCCTTCACGCCGCTCGTGACCAATGCGGACGATCCGCATCAGGTCCGGCAATCGCTGGAACGGCTGCTCAGCTACCGGATCGCGGGCCTGGTGATGACGTCCGCTTCGCCGCCGCTGTCGGTCGCGCAGCAGTATCTCGACCACCGGATTCCCGTCGTGATGATCAACCGCGAAGCGAACTTGCCGGGCGCGGACGTCGTCGTCAGCGACAACGCGGCGGGCGCCGTCCATGCGGCGCAACGGCTCGTGCGGACCGGCGCGCGCCGGCTCGCGTTCGTCGGGCCGCGCACCGCGAGCTACAGCGCACGCGCGCGCGCGGATGCGTTCGAGCAGGCGCTGCAATGCGGCGACGCGTACGATGCGGCGCTCGTCCGCGTGATCGATACGGACTCCGACACGCATGCATGCGGCCTCGACGCCGCGAGGCAACTGTTCGCGACGGGCGAGCGGCCGGACGGTGTGTTCTGCTCGTCCGACCTGCTCGCGCTCGGCATGATCGACGCCGCGCGCGACGCCTTCGGCTTGCGCGTGCCCGACGACCTGCGCGTGATCGGCTTCGACGACATCCCCGCCGCCGCATACGACGCCTACCGGCTCTCGACGCTGCGCCAGGACACGCAAGGCCTCGCGCACGCGGCCGTCGACCTGCTCGCCGACCGGATCCAGACGTTCGACGGCGCGTCGCGCACGCGGGTCGTGCCGGTTAGGCACGTGGTGCGGCATAGCTGCGCGTAACGCGTCGCGTCACTTCAGCCCGCCGGCGAAGCCGCGCAGCAGGTAGCGCTGCACGTAGCCGGCCACCGCAAGGGTCGGTAGCGACGCCAGCAGCCCCGCGCTCATCAGGTCGCCCCAGTCGATGCCGTTCTCCGTCACGTAGCCGGCAATCGCGAGCGGCAGCGTAAAGCGGCTCGGCGTCGACACGAACAGCAGCGCGATCAGGAACTCGTTCCATGCGGCGATGAACACGAAGATCGCGGTCGCGATCAGCCCCGGCGCGCACAGCGGCAACACGATCTGCGCGAGCCGCCGTGCGAGCCCCGCGCCGTCGATGCACGCGGCCTCCTCGTATTCGACGGGCACGTCGCGCACGAACGCGAGCAGCATCCAGATCGCCATCGGCAACGCGTAGATCTGGTAAGCAAGCATCAGCCCGGGCGTCGAATCGAGCAGATGCAACCGCTTCGCGAGCGCGAACAGCGGCACCGCGATCGTGATCGGCGGCATCAGCTTCAAGGCCAGCACGAGCATCAGGAACAGCACATCCAGCCGCCCCGGAAACCGCAGCCGCACGAGCGCGTATGCGGCCGGAAACGCGAGCGTCAGCGCGAGCAGCGTCGTGCCGAACCCGACCAGCAGCGAATTGGCGAGCGGCGCGCCGATACCGTTCGACCACACCGACGCGAAATGCTCGAACGTCGGTGCAGCCGGCCAGATCCGTAGCGGATGATCGAGGCGTTCGAGCGTCGGCATGAACGCCGCGCCGGCCATCCACAGGCACGGCAGCAGCAACAGCGCGAGCGCGACGCTGCGCAGCATCCACGGCGCAGCACGACCGAATACACCCCCCGTTCGCGCATGCGCGAGGGATGCGGATCGCGCCGTCATGCGCGCCGCTTGCGAACCGTCTGCCATACGTACCCCGAAACGAGCAGCGCGGACGCCGCGAGCATCAGCACCGACGCGGCGCTCGCCGGCCCGACGTTGAAGAAGCGGAAGCCCGTGTCGTAGATGTAGGTCGACAGCGTCTGCGTCGCGTTGCCGGGGCCGCCGCCCGTCAGCGCGTAGACCTTGTCGAACAGCTTGAACGTGTCGATCGAGCGCAGCAGCAGCGCGAGGCCGATCTGCGGCGCCGCGAGCGGCAGCGTGATGTCGCGCAGGCACTGCCATTCGCTCGCGCCGTCGGTGCGCGCGGCTTCGTACAGTTCCTGCGGGATCGATTGCAGCCCGGCCAACACGATCAGGAACGCCATCGGCGTCCACTGCCACACGTCGACGAGCGCGAGCGACCACAACGCAAGATGCGGATCGGACAGCCAGCGCACGCCTTCGACGCCGAACGCGGCGAGCAGCGCGTTCAGGAAGCCGTCGAAGTTGAGCCAGTTGCGCCAGATCGCCGAGCACACGAGCGTCGACAGCATCATCGGCAGGATCGCGAGCGGCAGCGCAATGCGCCGCCCCGGAAACGCGCGCACGAACAGCAGCGCGAGACCGAAGCCGAGCGCGACCTCGACGAGCGACGCCGCGATCGTGAAGCGCAGCGTGTTGCCGAAACCGGCCGCGAACGCGTCGTCGCCGAGCACCGCGCGATAGTTCGCGAGCCCCGCGAATGCGCGACGGCCCGCCGTGTAGTCGACCTGGCAGAACGAGTCGATCAGCACCTGCGCGACGGGGTACAGCGCGAGCGCGGCCAGCACCAGCAGCGCGGGCCCGAGCAGCGCGACGAACGGCAGGCTGCGGCCGAGGGCTTTCATGCGCGGTTTCCGGACGATGCGTGGCGGCGTGCCGTCACTTGCCGGCCGCGGCCATCGCCTGCGCGATCTTCTGCTGCGCCTGGCGCAGCGCGGCGTCGGGAGTGGCCTGCCCGGTCAGCGCGAGCTGCAGCTGGTCGCCGAGAATGCTCTCGACCTGCTGCCAGTCCTTCACGCGCGGCCGCGCACGGCCGGCCTCGAGCGCCTTCAGCTGATCGGGGTACCAGCGGTACTGGCGCACCAGCGCCGGATCGGCGAACACGCTGCGGCGCGTCGGCGGAATGCCGATCCCGGCGAGACGCGTTTGCGTGTCGCGCGAGCTCAGGTAGGCCAGAAAATCCTGCGCGAGCTTCGCGTGCGGCGCATCCTTCGGAATGCCCATCTGCCAGATGCCGAGCATCGGCGCCGGGCCGGCCGTCTGCCCGGGCGGCGGCTGCAGCGCGATCTGCCCGACCACGCGCGACTGCTTCGGATCGTCGAGCGCCGGGATCCACGCCGGCCACACCTCGATCGACTGCGCGGCCGTGCCGCGCTGCAGTGCGTCGCGCACCTCGGCGGCGCCGTACACGTCGACGTCCTTCGGCGCGGCGGTCTTCAGCGCAAGGAAAGTCTTCAGCGCGGCCTGCGACTCGCGCGAATCGATCGTCACGTTGCCGGCACGGTCGAACACGTCGCCGCCGTAGGCCCACAGGATCGGCAGGAAGCCCGTCACGACCGGGTTGCCCTTGGTGCCGCGGAACACGACGCCCGACACGCTCTTGTCCGCGCCGCCGATGGTCTGCGCGATCTTCAGCACGTCGTCCCAGTTGCGCGGCGGCTGCAGCTGGTACTTCGCGAGCAGATCCTTCCGGTACGCGAACATCTCGACGTTGCCGACGATCGGCAGCGCGTACAGCGCGCCCGCCGCGTTGCGGCCGAGCGCGACCGCGGACGGCACGAGATCGGCGTCGGCGAGCGCGGCCGGCAGCGGCTTCAGCCAGCCGTTGCCGATGAATTCGGGTGCCCACGTATCGTCCATCATCACGAGGTCGTACGTGCCGGTGCCTTCGCGCATCGACAGCTTCAGCTTCTGGTACAGGTTCGCGTTCGGCAGCTTGAGCAACTCGATGTCGGTGCCCGGATGCAGCTTGGTGAAGCCGGCGACGGCGTCGGCCAGCCCCTTGCCGTAGATGTCGTCGCGGCCCGCGATGACGAGGTCCGCCGCGAAGGCGTGCGAGGCGGCAAGGGACAGCGCAACGGCGGCGGACAGCGCGCGCAGGCGGCTCAGCAGGGTCATGTGGTCTCTCTCGATCGGCGTGGTGGCGAGCCGCCGGGCGTTGCACACGTGTGCAACGCGGGCGACGCTTCGGGCGGCCTGAAGCGAACGCCATTGTTCACGTCGATCGTTAAGAATTTGTGGCACGCGGCGAAAGCGGCCGACGGTGCGGCCGCCCGCCCCACCCGCCCCGCCCGCCACCCGTGCCGTCGTGTGCGTGCCGTCAGAAGTTCACGCGAATCCCGGCCATCACCGCGAGTTGCCGGCTCGAATTGCTGTTCGCGAGCACCGGAATCTGCGCGTAGTTCACCGCATTGCCGTTCGCGTCGGTGCCGAGCCCCGTGCCGCTCGCGATCTGGCCGATCGCGACCGCATACAGCGCGGTGCGCTTCGACAGGCTGTAGTTCGTGCCGACGTTGACCTGGTGAAAGCGCGTCGTGCCGCGGCCGTCCGTGTGCGCGGCGTTGAAGATGTACGCGACGCCGCCTTGCAGCGCGGGCGTGAACATGTACGTGGCGTTCAATTCTCCGATGTCGAACGTGAACGCCTGCGTGCGCGGCTGCGCGCCGGTCGAGAAATAGCGGCTGTCGCCGAGGCGCGTGTGCGTGTAGGTCAGCGCGACCGTCGCCGCGCCGAGCGTCACCGAGCCGCCCGCGCCGAACGCGCGCATCGAGCCGGCGTCCTGCAGCAGGCAGTACATCGCGCCCGGGTTGCTGCACGCGAAGTCGCCGATATAGCCGCTCGCGCCGCCGAGCGCCGCGTCGAGCGGCTGGTGCAGGTCGAGATAGCCGACCGAGAACGCGACCGGCGCACGCGTGTAGGTCGCGGCGACCGCATAGCCGCGCTTCGCGGAAAAATCGCCGGCCTGGCCGCCGAAGCTGAACGTGCCGCCGAACGTCAGGCCGTTGAAATCCGCGCTGGTGAACTTCACCGCGTTGTTGAAGTTGAACGCGGCGTTCAGGTTGTCGACGTCGCCGAGGTGCGAGCCGTACGGCGTCGCCCAGTTGTTGCTCGATACATAGGCGCCGAGCATGTCCGTGTACGAGTCGTATTGCCGGCCGAGGCCGAGCGTGCCGATCGCATCCTGGCGCAGCCCGACCCACGCCTGCCGGCTGAACGCGGTGCCGCCCTGCAGCGCCTGCCCGTTCGCGGACAGGAACTGCTGCTCGAGCGAAAACACCGCGTCGAGCCCGCCGCCGAGCGGCTCGGCACCCTGGAATCCGAAGCGGGACGGCACGAGGTTGCCGCCGCCCATCTGCCATGCATGGCCGCCGCCCGTGCTGCCGTCGGCGCGCGTGAACTGCTGGTTCGTCGAATAGATGATGCCGGTGTCCACGGTGCCGTACAGCGTCACGCTGCCGGAGGTCTGCGCGTGCGCGTGCATGCAACCCAGCGTGGCCGCGGCCGCGGCCAGTCTTCGTCCGATCTTCATGTCCCGTCCCTCTATTGTCATCGATTCGCAGTGCAAATCGATGGTGTTGTCGATATCGGTGACAGGACTCTATCCAGCGAAAATTCGGGACCTCTATCCCAAATCAGCAAATGGTGAAGCGAACGAAACGGGCGGCACGTGGCGACGCCCGGCGGCACCGTCGCGGTGCGAAGACGTCATTCGGGGCGCAAGGTTTGCGACGGCAGCTCGCCGAACAGGTCGCGATACTCGCGCGCGAAATAGCCGAGATGCGTGAAGCCCCAGCTTGCTGCGGCCTCGCCGACGCCCAACTGATGCGCGGACGTCGTGCGCAGCAGGCGCCGCACCGCGTTCAGCCGGATCGTGCGCAGATAGCCGACGGGCGTGACGTCGGCGACGCGCTGGAAGCTCGTCTGCAGCGTGCGGCGGCTGCAGCGCAGCGCGCGGCACAGCTCGAGCACGGTGACGGGTTCCTCGGGCCGGTCGCGCAGGTGTTTCTCGCAACGGCTGACGATATCGCTGTAGGTGGCGTGCGTGATGTCGCGGCGCTCGACGCCGATGCCCTGCTCGAGCGCATCGAGGAACATGCCGAGCATCGTGTCGCGGAACATCTTGCGGGTGGCCGCGTATTCGAGGCAGCCGGGGTTGCGCTGCGCGTCATCGATCAGCGACGACAGCCGCGCGCCGAGCGCGACGCCTTGCGCGTCCGACAGCCGCGTGACGTGCCGCAGCTTGCGCGCGCCGGCCGCACCGAATTCGGCCTCACAGAGCTCGTCGACCATGTCCGACGCCGCGCTGATCCCGACCAGTCCCATCCCTTCCGGCGTATGGAATTCGAAATCCTCGCCGGCGCGCAGCGCGAGCAGCGCATAGCCGTCGACCGGCTGGCTCTGGAACGTGCCGGCGAGCGGCACCGACAGCGGCACCGCGAGCGACGTGCGCCCGGCCGGTGCGAGGCCGGTTTGCGCGACACGCCGGTTGGTCGTCTCGCGGAAGAAATGGAAATCGTCGTACAGCACCTGCGTGACGGTGCCCCTGAAGCGGCCCGGCGTCATCTGGCGGTAGACCTGATGCCAACCCGCGATCGCGAGCCCGTGGTCATGCACGTCTTCGTGTGAGCGTGACTGGAACAGCATCGGCATCTCCGGTAAAACCCTGATTCCACGCTGCGGCCGCACGGCGCGCAGCGCCACAGCTTACCCCCGCAAAATTCCGCGTAGTGCAGTTTCGAATGCAAGACAGGCCGCCGACAGCGCGGCGGCCTGCTCGCCGGTCACGCGCACGTAGCGGCGAAACGACGGCATCCGGTTCACGACCTCGCTGCCGCCGAACGGCACGACGGCGAGCGTCCAGCGGCCGTCGCGCGCGGCGATCGTGCAGTCGGTCAGGTGCAGCGGGCGCAACGCGTCGGCGAGCGACGGCTGCGCGGCGAGTGCGGCCACCGTCCGCGCGAATCCGGGGTCGCCTCCCGGCTCGGGCGCGGCCGCGATGCCGGTGCGCCGCAGCCAGCCGGTCTGCAGCACGCGTGCAAGGCCCTGCGCGGCCGGGCCGTCCGCGCTAATCGACACCTGCACGCTGACCGTATGCATCAGGAACTGCCGGTCGATGCGCTCTTCGATGCTCACGCGCACGCCGTTCGGCAGCCGGGCCAGGATTTCGGCCGCGCCGCCGTCCGCGTCGCGCACCGCACCGAGGTCGGCGAGCACGCGCGCGGCGATCGCGCCGGGCCGTTGGCCGGGCGGCGGTGCGTCGGGCGCCGCGCGCCAGCGGGCGAGCGCGGCCCTCACGAGGCGACGTGCTCGTTGCGCAGCACTTCCTCGACCGGCACCGGCCTGAACGGATGCCGGCGCTGCACGACGAGCGTCCAGAACAGCGCGTACAGCGCGGTGAGCCCGAGCATCGCGCCGAACGGCACGTAGATGTCGCGCGCATTCATGCCGGGCGGCGTGATGTACCAGATCGCGAGCACGATGCCGACGCTCGACACGATCTGCGGCAGCGGGAACAGCGGCGAACGGTACGGGCGCGGCAGGTCCGGGCGGCGGATGCGCAGCATCACGACCGACGCGGTGACGAGCAGGTACGCCGTGCCCCATGCGCAGGTCGCGGCGAGCACGAGGTGCAGGATGCTGTCGAGGTTGCCGTTGATCAGCCACGCATGGAAGATCGGCACGATCGCCGACGCGACGATGCCGACCACCGGCGTCTTGAAGCGCGGATGCAGATACGCGAAACAGCGCGGCAGCGCGCCGTCGATCGCCATCCCGTACAGGATGCGCGGCAGCCCGGCCATCAGCGTGTTGATCGTCGCGGCGCCCGCGCACAGGAACGCGATGCCGAACCAGATGCGGCCGAAGGGCCCGAGCACCTGCAGCGCGAACGCGGGAATCGCGCCCGGCGTGTCGAGCAGGTGCGTGAGGCCGTCCGGGCTCACCGGCACGTTCGCGACCTGGCGCCGGATCGCCGCGCCGTACAGGAACATGCAGATCGCGACGCCGACGAGGCCGAGCGCCATCGCGCGCGGAATCGTGCGGCCCGGCGCCTTCATTTCCGGCGCGAGCGGCGTGACGAACTCGCAGCCGACGAACATGAACATCGCCATCCCGACCAGCGACAGCACGGCCGGCACCGACGTGCCGACTTCCGAGCCGCCGAACCAGCCGTCGAGATGCACGGCCGGCGCGGCCGCGAGGCCGAGGATGCCGAAGATCATCAGCGACAGCCACATGCCGGCCGTCAGCACGATCTCGAGCTTGCTGAACACCTTGATGCCGATGATGTTGGTGATCGCGAACGTGACCACGAGGCCGACGCCGACGAGCCACGAGCTGTTGTGCTTCTCGAGCACGGCGTTCAGCGATTCGAAGTTCACGAGCGCCATGATGCCGCTCAGGATCGTCTCCGCCGTGCCGGCGAACACGTGCACGAGGAAATACGCGGAAATCGTGCCGGTGATCGCCCAGAAGCGGCCGAGCCCGCATGACAGGTAATCGTAAACCGAGCCGGCCGTCGGCAGCATCGCGGCGGCTTCGGAGAACGTCGTCGCCTGCGCCTGCATCATCACGAACGCGATGAGCATCGCGACCGCGAACGCCCAGCCGCCCATCCCGAAGCCCGAGGTCGCGGTGAGAATCACCGGGCTCGCCATGATGAGGCCGACGGCGCTCGCCAGCGCGGTCGGAAACCCGACCGCACCGGCCTTCAGCACCGTGCCGCCGCCCGCTTCAGCCGACGCACCGGCGGGCGAATCGCCCGCTGCGCCGGTCATTCCAGACCATCCCGACATCTTCGTCTCCTTCCCTTTTCGGGCCGGAACCGGCGCTGCGGCGCCCGCTCCGAGCCATGCTTCGCGGTCGGCCCGGGGCGGCGCTCAAGCGCCGGCACCCGGGCCCCTGTCGATCCAAACCTGATCCGATGTCGAAAAAATACGCAGGCAAAATAATCCGGTCATAGCGCAAATCGGCAAACCGGCGGTGGCGAACGGGTTATCCCGCCCTCCACCGCCGGTTCGGCGTCATGCGCTTCCCGTGTCACCGCCTCATGCGAACGGCACGGCCTCGAAGCCTGCCGCGAGCGCGTCGACGATCCGGTCGAGCTGCTCGCGCTGGATCACGAGCGGCGGCGACAGGATGATCTTCGTGCCGACCGGCCGCACCAGCACGCCGTGCTCGCGCGCCACTTCCGCGACCGCGTTCGCATAGCCGGACAGCGGGTCGATCGGCTCGCGGGTCTGCTTGTTCGCGACGAGATCGAGCGCGAGCATCAGCCCCTTGCCGCGCACCTCGCCGACCGCCGCGAAGCGTTCCGGGAACGACTGCAGCGCTTCGAGCAGATACGCGCCCTGCTTCGCCGCGTTCGCCGGCAGGTCTTCCTTCACGACGATGTCGAGGCTCGCGATGGCGGCCGCGCAGGCGACCGGGTGCCCTGCGTACGTGTAGCCGTGCATGATCGCGCCGCCGAAGTCCGCGTTCGCGGCGAACGCGTCCTCGATCCGCGCGTTCACGGCCGTCGCGCCGAGCGGCACGTAGCCGGACGAGATCCCTTTCGCGAGGCACATGATGTCCGGGCGCACGCCCCAGCCGCGGCTGCCGAACAGGCTGCCGCTGCGGCCGAAGCCGGTCACGACTTCGTCGGCGATCAGCAGCACGCCGTAGCGGTCGCACACCTCGCGCACGAGCGGCCAGTAGTTGGCCGGCGGCACGATCACGCCGCCCGCGCCCTGCACCGGCTCGGCAATGAACGCGGCGACCGTGTCGGGGCTCTGGAACTGGATCTCGCGCTCCAGCATTTCCGCGCAGATCCGGCCGAGCTCCTCCGGATCCTGCGTGAACGGGTTGCGGTACAGCCACGGCGTCTCGACGTGGAAACAGCCGGGCAGGTTCGGCTCGTAATTGCGGCGGAACACCGTGTTACCGTTCACCGACGCGCCGCCGAAGTGCGTGCCGTGATAGCCCTGCTTCAGCGAGATGAACTTGGTGCGGTCGGCCTGGCCGCGCACCTTCCAGTACTGGCGCGCGATCTTCAGCGCGGTCTCGATCGAGTCCGAGCCGCCCGAGCTGTACAGCACGCGGCGCATCCCTTCCGGCTCCATCATGTCGATCAGCTTCTTCGACAACTCTTCCGCGCGCGGATGCGAGATGCCGTCGAACAGCTGGAAGTATTCGAGTTCGTCGAGCTGGCGCACGATCGCATCCTTCACTTCCTGGCGGTTGTGCCCGACGTTCACGTTCCACAGGCCCGCGACGCCGTCGACCAGCTGCTTGCCGGTTTCGTCGAACACGTAGCAGCCGTCGCCGCGCACGATGCGGATCGGCTTGCGCTGTTTCATTTCGTTCGGGTGCAGCATCGGGTGCCAGAATTTCGCTTCGTTGTAGCTCATTGCAATCTCCACTTTCGGATCGTTTGAACCTCGACCGTCCGGGGTCGGGGTTCGAGGTTTTCGGGTTGTTCGCGGGGTTCGTGGTGTTCGGAGCAGGCGCCGCGCGTCAGTGCGCGATGCAGACGGATTTGGTTTCGGTGAAGCCTTCGATCGCGTACTGGCCGAACTCGCGGCCGATGCCCGATTGCTTGTAGCCGCCGAACGGCATCGACGGGTCGAGCGGAATGTGACAGTTCACCCACACGGTGCCGGCCTCGATCTGCGGCACGAGGTTCATCACGCGCTTCAGGTCGTTGCTCCAGATGCTCGCGGCGAGGCCGTACGGCGACGCGTTCGCGAGACGCACCGCGTCGGCCGCATCGTCGAACGGCACGACGACGATCACCGGGCCGAACACTTCGTCGCGCACGATCGCGCTGTCCGGATGCGGATCGGCGATCACGGCCGGCTTCACGTAGTAGCCGGGCAGGTCGTCGGCGGGCGTGCCGCCCGCGAGGAACGTGAGGCCCGCGCGGCGTGCGCATTCGATGTGCTCGACGACCTTGTCGCGATGGTGCGCGGACACCAGCGGGTTGATCTGCGCGGTGGTATCGAGCCCCGCGCCGAGCTTCATCGACTGCGCGACGCCCGCGAGGCCGTCCGCGAGCTGCGCGAATTTGCTGCGATGAACGTAAATGCGCGACGCGGCCGCGCACACCTGCCCCTGGTTGAAGAACGCGCCGGCGGCGACGCCGTCGAGCGCCTGCGCGACGTCGACGTCGTCGAGCATCACGATCGGGTTCTTGCCGCCGAGTTCGAGCGAGAAGCGCGTCATGTTCTGCACGGCCGCCGCGCCGACCAGCTTGCCGGTCGCGGTCGAACCCGTGAACGAGATCTTCGCGATCGACGGGTGGCTCGACAGCGCGGCGCCGCACGTGCGGCCGCCGGTGACGACGTTGAACACGCCAGGCGGCACGCCGGCGTCGAGGGCGAGTTCGGCGAGACGCAGCGCGGTGAGCGGCGTTTCCGGCGACGGCTTCAGCACGATCGTGCAGCCGGCCGCGAGCGCCGGTATCAGCTTCCACACCGCGATCATCAGCGGGAAATTCCACGGCACGATCGCCGCGACCACGCCGACCGGCTCCTTGCGCGTATAGGCCGTATAGCGGGCGCCGGGCGGGAACGGGATCGACACGTCGAGCGTCTGGCCGGTGATCTTGGTCGCCCAGCCGGCCATGTAGCGCACGTATTCGACGCTCGCGCCGACCTCGATCGCGCGCGACACATGGATCGACTTGCCCTGGTTCAGCGTTTCGAGCTGCGCGAGCGTTTCGGCGTCGGCGTCGATCAGGTCGGCGAGCTTCAGCAGGATGCGCTCGCGGTCCGCCGGGCGCAGCCCGCTCCATACGCGGGTGTCGAACGCCTGCTTCGCGCTCGCGACCGCGCGGTCGACGTCGTGCGCGTCGGCATCCGCGACCGTCGCGAGCCGCTCGCCCGTCGCCGGGTCGTACACGTCGAGCCGCGCGGGCGAGTGCGCGCGCTGCATGGCGCCGTCGATGAAAAGGCCGAAGTCGCGTGCGACGAAGGTGCGCACGGTGTCGCTGACCGCGACGAAGTTCGTGGTGCTCATGGGCGTCTCGATGATTGTCATGACTGGGCCGCGTGCGCTTCGGCATGCGGGTGTCGAACCACTGTATCGACGGGGGATCGCGCCCGGTGAGCGCAAATTGGCAAGCGCGTGCGGGACCGGAACGCGGGTGACTCGGGAACGTGGAATGGCGGCGTGCGATGCGATCGGTGCGACGTGGATGCGGACGCGGACGTGGATGCGGACGTGGGTACGGACGCGGACGCGGATGCGGGTGCGGGTGCGGATGCGGATGCGGATGCGGATGCGGATGCGGATGCGGATGCGGAAAAGCTACAGGAACAACGCGCCGACCAGCTCGGTGCGGTTCGACACGCCGAGCTTCCGGTACATGCGCATCAGATGTGTCTTGATGGTCGGCTGGCCGAGCGCGAGATCGCGTGCGATTTCCTTGTTCGAGCGGCCGTCGCGTACGAGTCGGGCGATCTGCTCCTCGCGGTAAGTCAACCGCTCCTCGCAGCCGATCCGGTGAATCCCGCGCCGCGCGCGCAGCAGCGGGGCCAGCGCGGCTTCGGCGACCGGCTGCAGCCGTGCCAGCGCGTCGATCTCGCCTGATGCGAACCGGCCCGCCGTGCGGTTGCCGTCCGCGTCGCCCGTCCCGAAGCGCAGCAGCGAAAACGCGCCGACCGTGCGGCCCGCGTCGTCGCGCAGCCAGATCTCGACGACGTCGGCCACATCGTGCCGTCGCAGGAAACGGGTCCAGTACGCGGACGCATCGCGTCTTTCGTCAGGCAATTGGGACGCGAGCGTCACGACCGCACGTTCACCTGCCGCGCAGCGCGACGGGTGCAGCGGGTCGAGCATCCGGTAGCGCGCGATGTAGGTGCGATGCATCGCCTCCGGCATCCCGAACAGCTCGAAATCGGCCGGCTCGCCGCTCAGGTCGAGCCGGTAGAACACGGTCGCGGACGGGCTCGCAAACGCGTCGAACGCATCGACGCACGCGCGTAGCGCGCGCTGCCAGTCGGCGGCTTCGTGGTCGGCGGAAGCGGATGAGGTCGGCATGATGGGAGCGGCCGGCGGCCGAACGCGTCGAAGATAGGGCCAGCCTACCCACGCCGAAATGGGCCGGTGAGCACAAATCGGCAATTCGTCCGTGGGTGACGGATGACGGGGGCCGCCGGCCATGTCGCGACAACGGAGCCTGCGTCGGGAAGTCTTGCGCCGCGAGCCGTTCGGACGATGATGGCTGTCGAGGGTGACGCGAGTCATCGCACGCGCCGGCGGCGACCCGACGACAGAATCCGCGTCGCGTAGGCATGCGCCGCAAGCCGTGCAGTCGAGAATGGACGTCGAGAGTGACGCGAGACATCGCGCGCGCCGATCGAGCATGATCGGAATGATCAGCGAAATGCGCGGAGCGGCCGCACGCGCAGCCGCGAAACGGCGGTGCGGCAGCGTGTGCGCCGCGCCCGGTCAGTCAGGGTCTGCGTCAGTGCGCGTTCGCGGCGAACGTGTCGCAGGCGCTTACTTCACCCGACTCCATCCCGCGCCGCAGCCAGTACACGCGCTGCTCGCTGGTGCCGTGCGTGAAGCTCTCCGGCACGACATAGCCCTGGCCTTGCTGCTGCAGCCGATCGTCGCCGATCGCAGCCGCCGCCTTCAGCCCCTGCTCGAAATCGCCGGGCTCCATCAGCCGCTGGTTCGCGCGCTGCGCGTTGTTCGCCCACACGCCGGCGAAACAGTCGGCCTGCAGCTCCATCCGCACCGACAGCGCGTTCGAGCGCGCTTCGCTCGAACGGCGGCGCGCGGCATCGACCTTGTCGGAAATGCCGAGCAGGTTCTGCACGTGATGGCCGACTTCATGCGCGATCACGTAGGCCTGCGCGAAATCGCCGCCCGCGCCGAAGCGCTTGCGCAGTTCGTCGTAGAAGCCGAGATCGATGTACACGTTGCGATCGCCCGGACAGTAGAACGGCCCCATCGCGGTCTGGCCGGTGCCGCACGCGGTCGGCGTCGAGTTCGTGAACATCACGAGCTTCGGCGCCTCGTACTGCGCATGCAACTGGGTGTTGAAGACGCCCGTCCACGTGCGCTCGATATTGCCGAGCACCTTGCGCGTAAATACCGCGCCGGGATCGTTCGCCGGCGCGCCCTGGTGCTGCGTGGGCGCGGGCTGCGCCTGCTGCTGGCGGCCCTGCAGCGCCGATGCGCCTTCGAGCACGACGCGCGGGTCGATCCCGAAGAAATACGATGCGGCCAGCGCGACCACGATCGTGCCGATGCCGATCGTCGCACGCCCGCCGCCGAACCCGCCGCCACCGCGTCGATCCTCGACGTTCACGCTTTCTCTTTCGTCGTCCAGCCTCATTGCCGGCCCCTCCCTTCCTTGTCGTTGTGCTGACCGGACAGCCCCCGGCAGACGATTGATTCCCGTTGCGACGTGCAGCGTCCGGCGCGCCATCGCACGGCGGCACCGCCCGGTCAGTGGCGCGGCACCATCCAGTCCCGCGCCGCCCCGCCGTTACACGACGCACGCGGCACCCGGACGACAGGCTGGCGCACGCGCCATTTTGCCGACCTTGGCGTCTTATCGCAAAATAAGGAGCATAGAGCGACCGGACCGGCGACATCGTCATTCTTTGCAAAATGACGGCGCGTGCGGCCCGGGAGGACGAGATGACCGGCGGAAGAACCAGGCTTGCCCGTCTGCCGCCCGGCCAGGCCTGCCGCGACTTACTTCGCGTGACCTCGACGAACGTCGCTCACTGCTTCGAGCAAGCGGTACTTGCGGATCTTTTCATAGAGCGTGCTCTTCGCGATGCCGAGCTGACTCGCTGCCTTCGTCAGATTGCCGGCATGACGCGCAAGCGCGCGACGGATCGATTCCGCCTCGGCCATCTTCAACGAGTCGCCCGCATCCGGCGCGAGCGCGTCGACGGCCCGCGCGGCGCATGCATCGATCGGCGCCCCCGCGCCGATCTCGGCAGGCAACTTGTCGGCCTTTATCACCGGGCTGTCCGACAGCAGCAGCGCCCCCTCGATCGCGTTCCGCAGCTCGCGCACATTGCCGGGCCACGGATAGCGCAACAGGCGTGCATACGCATCGTCGTCGAACGACCTCGGGGAGAGGCCATACGACTCGCATAGATGCCCGAGCCAATGCGCAATCAGCGCCGGCAGGTCCTCGCCGCGCTCGCGCAAGTTCGGAATCGACACGGTCGTGACCGCGATCCGGTAGTACAGATCCATCCGGAACCGGCCTTTCGCGACTGCGTCCTTCAGATCCCGGTGCGTCGCCGCGACCAGCCGGAAATTCACCCTGCGCGGCGTGTTCTCGCCCAGGCGATAGATTTCGCTCTCCTCCAGCACGCGCAGCAGGTGCGGCTGGATATCGAGCGGCATTTCCCCGATCTCGTCGAGAAACAGCGTGCCGCCATCGGCCGCTTCGATCTTGCCCGCCGCACCGGACTTGCGTGCGCCGGTAAATGCGCCTTCCGCGTAGCCGAACAACTCGCTGGCCAGGAGGTCTCTCGACAACCCACCGCAGTTGAGCGCAACGAACGGACCGTCGGCGCGATCGCTCGCCTGGTGGATACCCTGCGCGAACAGTTCCTTGCCGACGCCGGTTTCGCCAAGCAGCAGCACCGGCACCCTGGACGGCGCGAGCTGGCGCGCACGATTCACGGCCGCCCGCAATGCGGCGCTGTCGCCGACGATACGCTCGAACCCTCGCGGCTCACCGCCGTGCCGTTCCCGTCCGCGCGCGATCGGAACGGCGCCGCGGGGATTCGTGATGCCCGGCGTCACGATCATGTAGCCGAGCACGTCCGCACCGTCACGCACGGTTTCGATGTGGCTGCGCGACAGCCATGCCGGCGCACTCGCCGACAGGCGGCCGTCGCCCGCGTAGTGCTCGAGTTCGGGCAGCGCGAACGCCGCGTCGCACCGGATATCGAATCCGAGCCGGCGCAACACCGGAACGACCTGCGCGTTGGCCTTGACGAGTCGGCCGCGTTCGTCGACGACGATCACCGCATCGGAGGAAGACGCACCGAAGCGTGACGCGCAGCGGTCGAGCAGGCTCAGACGGCGCGCCATGCCCTCCTTCGCGAGCCGGCTTTCGATGCGGCCCGCAAGCGATACCGCGAGCGCAAGGCTGTATGGGTTGTAGGTCTGCGCGAGCCCCGAAATGTCGATCACGCCCAATACGTGCCCGTCGCGCGGATCCTGGATGACGGTCGCCGAGCAGGTCCAGCGCTTGATGCCCGCGCAGAAGTGCTCCGCGCCATGGATCTGGACCGGCTGCCTGAGCGCGAGCGCGGTGCCGATCGCATTGGTGCCGCAATTCAGCTCGGTCCACTCGCAGCCCGGAATGAGGCCGACCTCGCGCGCAGGCTCGACGATCCGCATGTCGCCCTCCTGCTGGAGGATCATCCCGCTCGGATCGGCCAGCAGCATTACCGTACCCGTCTGCGAAAGAAAATCCCGGGTGTGCTGCATCAGCGGCAGGCTCGCATCGACGAGGCGACGGTTCGACGTGCGCCACTGCACGAGCCCGTCTTCATCGAGCGGCGGCGGCGCACGGTCGACGCCGGGATCGACGCGACTGACGAGACAGCGCTGCCACGAATCGTCGACCACGCCGCGTACGTCGGGCGAACGCCACTCGCTGCCTGTCACCAGATGCTCCCATGCGGCCATGATGCTCGCGTCATGGCGTGGACTGGGAAACCAGTCCATCGGCGTGCCTCTCTGTTGCATGTCTGTCTCCTGGCGGTGTCGTGACGGCACCAACCGCACGGCCGTCTCAGCGGCCATTTTGTCGACTTTGTGGGGCGCCCGACCGCAGCCGGCGGCGAGCGTAGCGACTATCGTACTCCGTCCCGGCGCCTCGACGTCCGTCCGGACACCAATCACTGCAAGCAATGCGCGCGCCAGCAAGCGGTCGCCCGCACGTCGTCGCGCGGCTCGGCACGCCGTCGAGAACCGGTGGCCGAAAAGAAACCGGCCGTTCGAAAATCGAACGGCCGGAAATCGAACACTTTCCGCGAACGAAGCCGAAGCGAGGCCGGCGAACGCCGAGCCACGCGGACAGCGTCAAACGTCAGATCATTGCACGCGCTCCGGAACCGGCAGCTTCACCCATTCCGCGTAGAACGCATCGATGTCGGGTTCGAAGTCGTGAATGACCGGGTACCACGGCGTAGGCGCCTCGACGTCGTGCATCGCGCCGCAGGTCGGGCAGTAGTATTCGCGATAGACCTGCCATTGCGTGTCGGGCGCCATCAAGCGTGGGTAGACCTCGTCCATCGCCTCTTCGGATTCGCGCACGAAGATGTTCGCGTGCAGTTTCCAGTTGTCGCGGTAATCGCAGAACACATGGCCGCAGTCGCATTGCGTGACCCAGTGCTTCGTCGCCCATTGCTGCACGATGTACAGGTGCGGGCCGAGCGGCAACACGATGCGGTCCTTCCAGCCGAGCTTCTGCTGCAGCGCATCGACGTACATCCGGAAGCGCTCGCCGTCCTTCGGCATCGACAGCATGCGCAACGTGGTGTCCCAGTCGAGCTTGCCGTCGACCATGTTCCTGATCTGTTCCTTGGTGTAGGTAGACATCTCCAGTCCTCCATGTGGGTGATAGTGCGCAGGGTCCGGCTCACTCCTCGACCAGCACCACCGTATTGACGTCGGGCATCTTCGACAGGTCCATGCGGAATTTCGAGCCGTAGGTCGGCACGTCGAGCTCGTCCTCGGTGAGCGTCCACGTGTCCGGCAACTCCCAGAACGCGCGGAACTGCTGCTCGAATTTCGTCGACAGGCCGAAGCTCGTCGCGAACATGTGCCGCACCTGCGTCGATGCATGCTTGAGCAGGATCCGCTCGCGCTCGCCCTTCATCCATTCGCGGGTCGGTTGCGAGCGCGCGAGCCGCGCGTTGCGGATCTCGATGCGCCGCAGCGCGGTCGCTTGCGGATCGACCGTCCAGATGCCGTTGGCATCCCGCGTCGCGACCGCCCCATAGACCTTCTGCGCGTATTCGGGCAGCAGCACCGCGTTGTTGAGATCGCGTTCGATCGCGTCGATCTCGCGGTCGAGCGGATCGCCGAAGCCGGGGCCGCCGCGCAGATAGTTCAGGTAGAGATCGTAGTTGCTGTAGCAGTCCTCCGTGGTCATGCATTGCTGGTCGCGCTTGACGACCGCGCCGGCGTTCAGGTGGTTTTCGTAATCCGGCAGGTCCGGATTCGTATCGCCGCCGAGCGGCAGGCTCTCGCCGAGCGCGATGCGCTCCTCGATGCCCGTGCGATGCGCTTCGAAGCGATAGCCGGTGGCGGGCGGGTAGCCGCCCATCAGGCCCCAGTCGCTGTTCATGTAGCCGTTGCCCATGAAGAACATCGTCCAGTCCTGCGCCTTCCAGACCATGCGCAGCGTCTCGAATCCGCAACCGCCGCGGTACTTGCCGTAGCCGCCCGAATTCGACTTCACGTTGCGGCCGAGGTACAGCAGCGGCTCGGCCATCTCCCAGATCTCGATGTCGCCCATGTCGCCTTCGGGGTTCCAGATCGCGGCCGCGTGATTCAGACCGTCCTTGATCGCGCACGCGCCGGTGCCGCACGACGACGCCTCGAAGCTGTTCACCGCATGGATGTCGCCGTCCTGGTTGATCCCGCCGCCCTGCAGCCAGTTCGACGTGTTGGCGTTCCCCGCGTTGACTTCCTCGAGATAGCCGCGGCTGAAGTACGCCTGCGACAGGGCGCGCCACATCGCGCTCCAGCCCGACACCAGGAAGTGCCACGCGTAAGCGTGTCCGGTGCGGCGGTCGTCCGGGTTCATCCACGCGCCCTTGGGCAGGTGAAATTCGGTGCCGAAATACGCGCCGTCGTTGATGCGCTGCGTCGGCACCAGCGTCTGCGTCATCATCACCCAGATGCCGCTCGTGAACGCGACCTGGTGCGCGTTGTACGAGTGCCAGCCCCAGCGGCTCGCGCCTTCGAAATCGAGACGCCACGAGCCGTCCTTGCGGATCTCCATCTCGACCGGCGAGTGCATGATCGAGTCGAGCTTCGCAAACGCCGACGACGTCTGCACGTCCGGATGGTCGTACGGCACGTCGACGAACGCGACCTTGCGATACTTGCCCGGCAGCGTCATCGCCTTGAGGCGCGTCTGCAACCCGCGCCGTCCTTCCTCGATCACCTCGAAGCCGAATTTCTCGTAGGCGTCGAGGCCCTCCTCGTCGATCACTTCCTCGATCAGATCACGGATCATGTGGCAGCCGGCGATGCGCGTGCGCTCGTCGAGAATCCAGTACTTCGGCGTGCGAACCGAGCGCTGGCTCTCGTGCAGCCAGTCGCGCAGCGGCGTGTCGTTCACCCCTGTCTTACGGCACGTAATCATGTAGCCGTCGCCGAAACGCTGCACCTGGCCCGTCGACATCGAGCCCGGCGTCACCGCGCCGGTATCGATCACGTGCGTGACGCCGCCAACCCACCCGACCAGCTTGCCGTGCGCGAAAATCGGCACGATCGTTGCGATGTCGCACGGGTGGACGTTGCCGATCGAGCAGTCGTTGTTGGTGAACATGTCGCCGGGCTGAATGCCCGGATTGGCTTCCCAGTTGTTTTCGATCATGTACTTGATCGCCGCGCCCATCGTGCCGACGTGGATGATGATTCCGGTCGACGTGAGCACGCAATCGCCCGCCGCGTTGTAGAGCGTGAAGCACAGCTCCCCTTCCTGCTCGACGATCGGGCTCGCGGCAATCTTCTTGGCCGTTTCGCGCGCATGCACGAGGCCGCCGCGCAGCTTCGAGAAGATCTTCTCGTAGCGGATCGGATCGCGCTCGCGCAGCTCGAGCCGTTCGAGCCCGTTGTAATGGCCGGTTTGCGCGGTGCGCTCGAGAATGCCGTCGCGAAACTGCTTGAGCGTCTGGCCGTTCTTCAGCAGATCGGCGAAGCCGACTTCCTGGCTGGACATCATGTTCATCGCATGTCTCCTTACTTGACTTCGCTGAGATGGAAGAGGCGGTGCTTGTCGAGCGTGGTGGCGAAGCCCTTCGGGACGACGAACGTCGTCGCGTCGGATTCGATGATCGCGGGCCCCGCGATCTCGTTGCCCGGCTTGAGCGACTCCATTCGCCAGATCACCGCGTCATGCCACTGCTTGTGCCGATACAGACGCCGCGTGCCGATACGCGCGTCCGCCGGCGGCGTGGGGCCGGCAATGGCGTCTTCCGGCAATACCGGCTTCTGCGTGACGACCATGCCGCGCATGATCGCGCCCGTGACCGAGAAACCCAGCTCCGGCGAGCGCGCGGAGCTCGCGTACACGCGGCCGTAGGTCTCTTCGAAGGCCGTCACGATCTTGTCCCAGTCGTCCGCACCGGACGCGCCCGCGATCGGCGATTCGATTTCGAGGTCGTTGAGCTGGCCCATGTACTGCATCCGGAAGCCCGGCCGCAATATCACGTCCCGCTCGCCGAAACCGTTGATGCGAAACTCGTCGATCACCTTGGCGGTCAGTTCGGCCCAGGCTTTCTGGATCGTCTGCGCGGCCTGCGCCTTCTCGGCGTCGGACGCGAGCTGCGGCAGCGCGAGATCGACGCTCTTGTCGTAGCGATACTCGAAATCCGCGCACGCGCAGCCGAATGCCGAGAAGCCCGCCGCCCACGCCGGCACGACGACATCCTTGAAGCCGAGGCCCTCGGTGTAGCCATAGGTATGAACCGGCCCCGCGCCGCCATACGAGAAGCACACGAATTCGGTCGGGTTGTACCCTTTCGCGCTGACGTTCGAGCGCAGGTATTCGCGCAGTTGCAGGTCGAGCAGCTCGATCACGCCGGCCGCAGCATCCTCCACGGAGAGTCCGAGCGGCTCGGCGATCTGCACGCGAATGTGCTCGCGGGCGCGATTCACGTCGAGCTTGATCTGGCCGCCGAGGAAGTTGTCCGGGTTCAGGTAGCCGAGCACGACGTGGCAATCGGATACGGACACCGTCGTCAGGCCGCTGTCGGGCCAGCACGTGCCGACGCGATAGCCGGCACTGTCCGGCCCGAGCTTGATGGCCCCGCTGTACGGATCGAGCCGCACGAAGCTGCCGGCGCCCGCGCCGACCGAATCCATCGTGACGAGCGGCAGCGACAGCACCAGGCGTGCCATGTCCGGGTCGGACGCAATTGCGAATTTGCCTTTCGTGATGAGCGCCATGTCGAACGACGTTCCGCCGATGTCCGAGCATGCGATGTTGTCGTAGCCGAGCGCCTCGCCGAGGAGCTTCGAGCCGATCACGCCGCCGATCGGCCCCGACACGATCGTGCGCGCCAGTTCCTTCGCTTTCCAGCTGATCGTGCCGCCGTGCGTCGCCATCACGCGCAGGTCGAATTTCGCGCCGTGCTTGCGGAAGCGGTCGCTGACTTTCCTGAGCGTCTGCCGCGACGGCTCGGCCGCATACGCTTCGAGCACCGTCGTGTTCATCCGGTGGCTTTCCTTGCGCTGCGGGTAGTAGTCGACCGATGCGAACACCGGGAGATCGACGCCGCGCGCAGCCAGCTCGTCGCGCACGATGTCCCGCGCCTGGCGCTCGCTCGCGGCGTTCTTGTGCGACTGAAGAAAACAGATGACGATCGCTTTCGCACCGGCGGCGACGAGCTCCCGCGTAGCCTGCCGCACTTCGTTTTCCCGCAGCGGAATCACGATCTCGCCCTGGACGTCCGTACGCTCGGTGACGCCGCGCGTTCGCGACAACGGCACGAGCGGCTCGTCGTAGCGGTGCGTATTCAGGTGGATGCGCTCTTCGAGCGCGTACCCGAGGTAGCTCTGGATCGCCCGCCCCATCAGGTGCACGTGCTCGAAGCCCTTGTTGACGAGCAACCCGACGTCGAGCCCCTTGCGCTGCACGACGCGGTTGAGCATCGCAGTGCCGGAATACACGCAGGTGACCAGTTCCGGATAGACGTCGTCGACGTCGCGTTGCCAATGCGCGAGCGCGTCCTGCGACGAGTTGAAGATCGCGAGTGATTCATCCTCCGGATTGCTTTGCGCCTTGCCGACGACAAACCGTCCGTCCTCGCGCACGAAGAAGGTGTCGGTCATCGTGCCGCCCGCGTCGATGCCCAAGACCTGGACTTGCGAAAGTCCTTCCATGGTGATGTCTCCAATGATTGAAGTCGTGATGAGCCGCGCTCCGGTTCGAACGGGGTCATCGTTCGATCCCGGGCGCCGGCTCATCTGCAAGGAGGCAACAACCGTGCCATTCGGTGGATCCGGCCGGTCGGCGCGCCCCGGTCAAGCCAGGCGGGGCGCCCATCGGATGGAGCGGGTTGCTTCGGGTAGGCGATTCGCCTTGGGACGTCCGGATTCCGGACTGGTCAGGCGTCCGAATATCAGTCGCCCCCCCGGCGGGCGGGTGCACGCTCGCCCCCGGATCCGGAACGGCAGAAACGCGGGCGCCTCGCCGTGCGGCGTTACGTCATCGCCGGCCATCGCCCCTCATTCACGTTCATCCTTTCGGCTGATACCGGCGTTCATCCGTGCCGCCTAAAGTGACCGGAACGCCCCCCTTCCGGAGAACGACATGACGCACCCGCAACCCCGCACGATCGTGCTCACCGGCGCCGGCACCGGCATCGGCGCCGCGTGCGCGCGCCGCTTCGCCGCCCGCGGCGATCACGTCGTGCTGATCGGGCGGCGCCGCGCGCCGCTCGACGCGCTCGCCGCCGAGACGGGCGGTCTCGCGCTCGCCGGCGACGCCGCGAGCACGGCCGACTGGGCCCGCTTCGTGCCGGAGATCGCCGGGCGGTTCGGCCCCGTCGATGCGCTCGTCGCGTGCGCGGGCGGCCACGGTCTCGGCCGCGCGGACGAAACCGACGACGCGCAATGGCGCGACGCGCTGCATGCGAACCTCGACACCGCGTTCGTCAGCGCACGCGCGTGCCTGCCCGACCTGATCGCGCAGCGCGGCAGCATCGTGCTGGTCGCGTCGATCGCCGCGCTCGCGGCCGGGCCCGGCGTATGCGGCTATACGGTCGGCAAGCATGCTCTGCTCGGGCTCGCGCGATCGCTGGCACGCGACTACGGGCCGCACGGCGTGCGCGCGAACGCTGTGTGCCCGGGCTGGGTCCGCACGCCGATGGCCGATGCGGAAATGGAACCGCTGATGTCCGCATACGGCGACACGCTCGACGGTGCGTATGCCCGCGTGAGCGCCGACGTGCCGCTGCGGCGCGCGGCCGATCCGGACGAGATCGCGGCCGTATGCGCATTCCTGGCATCACCGGATGCGTCGTTCGTAACGGGCGCGACGCTCGTCGCCGACGGCGGCGCAACGGTCGTCGACGTGCCGACCCTCGCATTCGACACGCTTTGATGCATGGGGATACGCCGCCCGCACCACGCATCTTCACTGCACGGGGACGCATCGCCCGCGCGCGCATCGTGACGGGCGGCCGCGCTCGCCCGCCGGCACGCGACCGCCCGTCCCTTCGCCCGGCGCATGCACCACGCCGCGCGCGCTTCCCGCCCCGGAAATCCGCTAACATCGACCGATCCCGCCGCCCCTGCGCGGCACTGCCTCACCGATCGGCATTCGATGAACATCCGGTTTCTTGAAACCTTCGTCTGGCTCGCGAAGCTGGAGAACTTCCGGCTCACGGCCGAGAAACTGCACACGACGCAGGCGGCCGTGTCGAGCCGCATCGCGTCGCTGGAAGAAGCGTTCGACGTGCGGCTGTTCGACCGCAACACGCGTTCGGCGACGCTCACGCCCGCGGGGCGGCGCATGCTCGCGTACGCGGAACGCATCGTGCGGCTCGACAGCGAGATGCGGCGCGACATCGACGCAGCGAGCGACGCGGGGCTGATCCGGATCGGCGTGATCGAGTCGATCGTGCACAGCTGGTTTCCGGCACTGATGGCGCAATTGCGCGAGCGCTATCCGCGCCTCGACGTCGAGATCACCAGCGACACGACACTGCACCTGATCCGCCTGCTGAGCACCGACGGCGTCGACCTGATCCTGCAGACCGACCCGGTGCCGGGCCCCGACTTCACGAACCTGCCGCTGTGCGAATTCCCGGTACGCTGGGCGGCGAGCCCGCGTCTCGGGCTCGGCGGCGAACGGCTCGACGTCGCGCGGCTTGCCGCGTACCCGATCATCAGCTTCTCGCGCCACTCGGGCCCGCACGCGACGATCGAGCGGCTGTTCGCGGCCGTCGAGCGGCCGGCCAGCATCAACTGCATCACGTCGGTCGCCGCGATGATCCGGCTCGTCGCCGACGGTTTCGGCGTGGCCGCGCTGCCGCCTGCGATCATCGGGCGCGAACTGCAGGAAGGCGCGCTCGAACTGCTCGACGTCGAACCCGAATTCCCCGCGCTGCCACTCGTCGCGTCGTATCGCACGCAGGGGCTGCCGGTCGCCGCGCGCATCGCGGAACTGGCGAGCGAAGTCGCGCGCGCGATGCCGGCGGCTTCCAGTCATGCGAAGCCCGCCGCATCGGCAAAGGCCGAGACCGACATCGTCGACAAGTCCCCCGCCCGCTCGGCGAAAAAAGCCCGACCCGCGTCAGCAAAACGCACGCCCCAATCCGCGTCGCCCGCCACCCCGGCGAAACGCCGCCCGCGCCGCTCATAAGAAAACCTGTTCACCGCGAATTTGTTTTCTTGTTGGACGGGTGCGGCCCGTCTTCGGGACACTGCGGTTCCTGACACACCCCGTCACAAGGAACCCGCCATGTCCCGCCTTTCCCTTCCGCACGGCCAGCTCTGCGTCTGGACGGACATCGATCCCGCACACGAAGCCGATTTCAACGCGTGGTACGACCGCGAGCACATGCAGGAGCGTGTCGCGATTCCCGGCTTCACGCATGCGCGGCGGTTTCGCGCGACCGACGGCGGCCCGCGCAAGTACCTCGCGCTGTACGTGACGGACACGCTCGACGTATTCCATAGCGACGCGTACCGGCGCGCGTTCACGCAGCAGACCGCGTGGTCGCTCGCGAACTTCGAACGGATGACGGGCACGCAGCGGCGGGTCGGCGACCTGACGATCGAGGCCGGCGACGGCGAAGGCATGCATCTCGCGCTGTTCGTGCTACCGCCGGAGCGCGTCGACGTGCCGCACCTGCGCGAGCGCTTCGACGCGGCGCTGCACGAACCCGGCATCCACGCGGCCCGGCTGTTCCGCACCGCGCCGGACCTGTCCGCGCCGATCGGCGCCGATGCGGCCGCGCGTCCGGCCGCCGACGCGCTCGTGCTGATCGAGGGCAGCGATGCCGCGGCCACGCGCCGCGTCGCCGCCGCGATCGCCGGTCACGACGACGTGCGCACCTTCGACCTGCTGTGGCGCGCCGCCGCGCCGCTGCCGGCCGCCGGTCGCGACGCCCAAGCAAAACCGGCCGCCGCCGCGTTGCCGGCCTGAACGCCGACGCCGCCACCGGCCGCGCCGTCCGTGATCCACACGCGGCCCGCGCATCGGTCCCCGCGCGTCACCCCCGTCCTTCTTCACGACATGCCCGACACCATGAGCACTCTCGCCCAGCCCGCCGCCCACGCGCCCCGCCGCGTCCGCAACAGCCGACTCGCGACCGCGAGCATGATCGGCACGTCGCTCGAGTGGTACGACTTCACGATCTACAACACGCTCGCCGCGCTCGTCTTCAACCACCTGTTCTTTCCGTCGGTCGATCCGCTGGCCGGCACGATCCTCGCGTTCTCGACCTATGCGGTCGGCTACGTGTCGCGTCCGCTCGGCGGCTTCGTGTTCGGCAACCTCGGCGACCGCATCGGCCGCCGCGCGGTGCTGATGCTCACGCTCGTGCTGATGGGTGTCACGACCGCGCTGATGGGTGCGCTGCCGACCTATGCGCAGGCCGGCATCCTGAGCCCGATCCTGCTCGTCGCGCTGCGCTTCGTGCAGGGTGTCGCGCTCGGCGGAGAATGGGCCGGCGCGGTGCTGCTGTCGGTCGAGCACGGCGACCAGAAACGGCGCGGACTGTCCGCGTCGTGGACGCAGATCGGCCCGTCGTTCGGCACGCTGCTCGGCACCGGCTGCATCGCGCTCGTGACGCTCTCCACCACGTCCGACGCCTTCCTGTCGTGGGGCTGGCGCGTGCCGTTCGCGGCCAGCGCGCTGCTCGTCGTATTCGGTTTCTGGCTGCGGCGCGGCGTCGACGAAACGCCGCAGTTCGAGCAGCTCGCCGAATCGCACGCGACCGCCGACGTGCCTGTCGCCGAAGTGCTGAAGTGTCACTGGCGGCGCCTGCTGATCGCCGGCGGCTCGCGGATCGGCTCCGACGTGCTGTACGCGCTGATCGTCGTGTTCACGCTGACCTACGTGACGACCGTGCTGCACCTGTCGCGCCCGGTCGCGCTGACGGCCGTGATGATCGGCACGGCCTGCAACGCGCTCGCGGTGCCGTTCTTCGGCGCGCTGTCGGACCGCTTCGGACGCCGTCCGGTATACCTCGCCGGCGCGATCGCCGGGATCGTATGGGCGTTCGTGTTCTTCGCGATGCTCGATTCGGCGCGGCCGGGCGCGATCGTCGCGGCGGTTGCGATCGGCCTCGTGATCCATGCGGTGATGTACGGTCCGCAAGGCGCGTTCGTCACCGAACAGTTCCCGACCCGCGTGCGTTATGCGGGCTCGTCGCTGGCCTACACGCTCGCCGGCATCGCCGGCGGCGGCTTCGCACCGCTCGTGATCGCCACGCTGTTCCGCCAGACGGGCACGACGACGGCCGTGTCGCTGTACGTCACCGCGGCGCTCGTCGTCACGTCGATCGCGCTGCTGGCCGCGCGCGAGACCGCGCACCGGCCGCTCGCGGATTGAACATCCCCGCCGGTCGTTTCACTCATTCGCACTTCGAACGGATACCCGCATGCAAGCCCTGTCGTTCAACGTGATGTCCCTGCAAGGCGCGCCCGCCCAGGTCGACGTCGAGATCGAACGTGTCGTGATCGCCGGCTGGGCTGGCCGCGATCCGGAAGCGATCCGCGCGCACATCGACGAACTCGCGGCGCTCGGCGTCGCGCCGCCGTCGGCCACGCCGTGTTTCTATCGCGTGTCGTCCGCGCTGCTCACGCAGGCGCCGTCGATCGGCGTGCTCGGCGCACGCTCGGGCGGCGAGATCGAGTGCGTGCTGATCGACAGCCCGGTCGGCACGCTGGTGACGGTCGGCTCCGATCATACGGATCGGGAAGTCGAGGCCTACGGCGTCGCGGTGTCGAAACAGGTGTGCGCGAAACCGCTCGGCCGCGAGGCGTGGCGTCATGCGGACGTCGCCGATCATTGGGACGCGATCGAGATGCGTTCGTGGTGGATCAAACCCGGCGGCAGCCGCATCGCGTATCAGCACGGCGCGGTCAGCGGGCTGCTTGCGCCCGCCGCGCTGTGGCACCGCTTCGACGATCGGCGCACGATGCCCGCGCGCTGCGCGATGTTCGGCGGCACGGTCGCCGTACACGGCGCGATCGCGGCGATGGGCGACGGTGACGCGTTCGAGATGGAACTCCACGATCCGGTGCTCGGGCGCAGCCTGCGGCACCGATACGAGGTCGAGGTATTGCCGGTTGTCGCGTAAAGGACGGCGGCGGGTGCGCAGGCAATAAAGAACATGACCCGCACGCGGCCCCGTCACCCGCCTTGAGCGCTCGCCGTCATCGCAAGCAGCCCAGCCCGGCCAGCGTCGCCTCCACCGCCGTATCGAGCGGCGTCACCGGCTCGCGGCCCAGCACCGCCGTCACCCGCGCGTTGTCCATCCGGAGCGGCTCGCGCCACAGATAGCGCATCTCGAGCATCTCGCGCATCGTCGTGACGAACGGCGCCGCGCCCCACACGAGCCACCACGGGAAACGCCGCACCGTCGGCCGCATCCCGTGACGCTGCGCGACGCGGCGTACGGCCTGCGCCATCTGCGTGCCGTCCGCGTCCCAGTGACCGCCGAAGTGGAAGCGCGCGAACGGCGCCAGCGTGTCGCGCCGCTCGAGCAGTTCGACCATCGTGCGCGCGACGTCCGGAAGGTACGCCCATTGATGGCCGACGCCCGGCCGGCCCGGCACGCTGATGGCCGCGACGGGCCGCCCGGCCTTGACGAGCGCCTGCCCGAACCAGTTGTTGCCGGCGTGCGCCCCGAAGAAATCGCCGGCCCGCACGATGATCGTCCGGACGCCCTGCGCGGTCGCCGCCTGCAACCGCCGCTCCATCTCGACGCGGATCGCGCCCTTGCGCGTCACCGGATGCTGCGGCGCCTCTTCGCGCAGCACCGGAAACGCGTCGGGGCCATAGTTGTAGACCGTCCCCGGCAGCACGACGGTCGCCTGCGCCAGCGTCGCCGCCGCGATCGTGTTGTCGAGCATCGGCAGCACCTGCGTCGACCAGTTCCGGTAGCCGGGCGGATTCACCGCATGCACGATCACGCTGCAGCCGCGCGCCGCGCGAACCACCGCCTCGCGGTCGAGCGCGTCGCCGCGCAGCCACGCGATCCCGTCGCGCTCCACCGTCTCGGCGTCGAGCCCGCGCTTGAGCGCGCGCACCTGCCAGCCGGCATCGCGCAACTGACGCGCGACCTCGCCGCCGATACCTCCGCTCGCGCCGAGCACGAGTGCCTGTCGTTGCGTCCCGCCTGCGTTCGCCGTCATTGCCGTTCTCCGTGAATGAACCGTGTCAGCACCCATTCTGGCGCGAGGCCGCCTAACAAGGAATTGCCTAACCCGATGCATCGGCTATACATTTATGCATGGCCATCGATCTGAACTGGGAACGCTACCGCACCTTCCTCGCCGTGCTGACGGAAGGCTCGCTGTCGGGCGCGGCGCGCACGCTCGGCATCACGCAGCCGACGGCCGGCCGCCACGTCGCGGCGCTCGAAGCCGCGTTCGGCCAGACGCTGTTCACGCGCTCGCCGTCGGGGCTGCTGCCGACCGAGGCGGCCCTGGCGCTGCGCGGCCATGCCGAGGCGCTGCGCAGCGCGGCGGCCGCGTTCGAGCGCGCGGCCGCGAGCCACGGCGCGGGCGTGCGCGGCACCGTGCGGATCTCGGCCAGCGACGTGATCGCGGTGGAGGTGCTGCCGCCGATGCTCGCGCAGTTGCGGCGTGAGCATCCGGGGCTCGTGATCGAACTGGTGCCGACCGACCGCATCCAGGACGTCCTGAATCGCGAGGCCGACATCGCGGTGCGGATGGCGCCGCCCGCGCAGGAGGCGCTCGTCGCGCGGCGCATCGGCGAGCTGGAAGTCGGGCTGCATGCGCGCGACGACTACCTGGCGCGCAACGGTACGCCGTCATCGACGGACGAACTCGCCCATCACGCGCTGATCGGCTTCGATACGGTCACGCCGTTCATCCGCGCGGCGGGGCGCGGGATGCCGCTGTGGAACCGCGATGCGTTCGCGCTGCGCACCGACAGCAATCTCGCGCAGCTCGCGATGATTCGCGCGGGCTACGGGATCGGCTTCTGCCAGAACCGGCTCGCGCAGCGCGATGCACGGCTCGTGCGCGTGCTGCCGGACGGGCCCGCGACGAAACTGGAAACCTGGATGGTCATGCACGAGGATCTGCGGACGAGCCCGCGTTGCCGGGCCGTGTTCGATGCGCTGGCGAACGGGCTGCGTGCGTATGCCGAAGGGACGGCCGACTAGGCCGTTCCCGGCCGCCGCACGCGCGAATCGCCACGGCGCGCGCTATTCGTGGATCTTGCCGGCGAACAGGATGTCGGCCATGCGCCGCCACGGGTTGTCGGGCAGGTCGTAGCAGCGCAGCCCCTCCTCGGACGCCTCGGCCCAGTCGACCATCGCCTCCAGGTACTCGCCGATCGAGCGGTTTTCCCAGCCGAGCGCGGCGGCCGCATACGGCGCCGGCGGCAAGTCGGCCTCGAGCTGACGCTCCTTGTGCCAGTCATGGCCGAGCACGCGCAGGAAACGGATCAGCGAGCGCTCGTCGATCACCCGCTCGAGCGCGTGCGCCAACCGCGCGGCCATCTCGCTTTTCAGTTCGTCGTTCATGCGTATCGCCCCCTGCTACGCAACGTTCAGAACGCTTCCAGCTCGCACCAACCGGGATACGTTTGCTCGACGATGAAGAAATCGTCGAAGTAGACCAGCCCGCGCCGTTCGAGCGACCTCATGCACGCATCGGCGGCGTCGCCGCCGAAGAACGGGCCGAGCGACACCAGCCGGTCCGATTCGTCGAAACAGTCGGCGAAATTGAATTCGCGCATGAGCGCGGACAGGTCGACGTCTTTCTCGACCAGCGCCGCGCGTCGAACGACGATCCCGAAATCTCTCGATATTTTCATCGGTACCGACTCCCGTCGAATACGTGCCGCTGCGCCGACGCGCATGCGTGCTTCACGCTTTACATCAGCAACTGCCGCGACAGCACCTCGCGCGCCTGCGTGACCGTCTCGCGCTCGCCCGGCATCGGCGGCGTCAGCGAGAACACCGCGTCGGGCAGCGTCGGCAGCCGGTATTTCGCGCCGAGCCGCACGAGGCCCTCGCCGATCGCCGACGCGCACAGGCAGCCGACGCCGAGCCCCGCCGCCAGCATCGACTGCAGCCCCGCGACGCCCGACGCGCTGTGCACGAGCACGTACGGCGCGTGCTGCTCGTCGAGCGAGCGCACCGCGATCTGATGCATCATGCAGTCGTCCGGCAGCAGCACGAGCGGCAACGGCTCGGGCAACTGCTCGGCGAGCGCGGGCGACGTGACCCACGACAGCGGCTCGCGCCGCAGCACCCAGCGCGTATCGGCCGACGCGGGCCGGAACGGGCCGCTCGACAGGTTCATCACGACGCCAAGATCGATCTGCCCGCGCGCATGGGCAGCTTCGATCTCCGCGCTCTTCATCGCGCTCACGTGCAGGCTCAGTTGCGGGTAGCACTCCCGCAACCGCGCGAGCAGGCCCGCGACTTCATGCGTCCGGTAGTAGTCGGTGATCGCGACGCGCAATTCGCCCTTGATCGCCTGTCCGCGCACTTCGTCGAACGCGGCCTCGTTCAGCGCGACGATGCGCCGCGCATGCTGCAGCAGGCGCGCGCCGGCCGGCGTCGGCTCGACGCCGCGCTTGCTGCGCACGAACAGCGGCACGCCGGCGCGCGACTCGAGCTTGCGCACCTGCTCGCTGACCGTCGACTGTGACAGATGCAGCAGCGGCGCGGCCGCCGTAAGGCTGCCCGCATCCGCCACCGCCGCGAACGTGCGTAACTGATCCAGGTCGAAACCGCGCATCGCACCCTCCATCCATCGAATAACCCGATGGATGCTACCACCAATTCCCGCTTTTCCGATTCATCGGCGGTCCGCAGAATATCGGTTCAACGGCCCGCCGAACCCGTTTCCACGGGATTCGGCATGCGTTGCGGCCACCATTCTTCCGGATTTCCTTTCATGACCGACAACACCCTCGCCCGTTGCGCGCCGGCCGGCGCGGCTGCCGCGGCACCGCCGCGCAGCCATCACGGCTGGGCGCTCGTGGTCCTGCTGGTCGGCGCCATTCTGCCGCCGCTCGACTACTTCATCGTGAATCTCGCGCTGCCGGCCATCCGCGACGGCATCGGCGCGCGGCCGGCCGAGCTGCAGCTCGTCGTGTCGGCCTACGCGTGCGCGAACGCGGTCGTGCAGATCACCGGCGGGCGTCTCGGCGACCTGTACGGCCGCAAGCGGATGTTCATGATCGGGATGGCCGGGTTCGTCGTCGCGTCGGCGCTGTGCGGGCTCGCCGGCAGCGGCGCGGTGCTGGTCGGCGGCCGCGTGCTGCAGGGCCTGTTCGCCGCGATCCTCGCGCCGCAGGTGCTCGCGACGATCCGCAGCGTGTTCAGCCCGCAGGAGCAGGTGCGCGTGATGGGCTTCTACGGTTTCGTGTTCGGCCTCGCGGCCGTGATCGGCCAGCTCGGCGGCGGCGCGCTGATCGACCTGCATCCGTTCGGGCTCGGCTGGCGCGCGATCTTCCTGGTCAACGTGCCGATCGGCATCCTTGCGCTGCTCGGCAGCTGGCGCTTCATCCCGGAAAGCCGGCCGCCGCGCGGCCAGCGCATCGACGTGCCCGGCACGGTGCTGCTGTCGCTGTTCCTGCTGATGCTCGTCTATCCGCTCACGCACGGACGCGAGGCGGACTGGCCGCTGTGGATGATCGCGTGCGTCGTCGGTGCGCTGCCGATGCTCGGCGCGCTGCTGGCGGTCGAAGCGCGCCGGCTCGCCGGCGGCCGCGACCCGCTGCTCGACGTGCGCCTGCTGCGCAATCCGGTCGTCGCGCTCGGGCTCACGCTCGCGTTCCTGTTCTACATGCTGAGCGCGTTCTTCCTGAGCTACGGCATCTATCTGCAAGGCTGCCTGAACTGGTCGCCGCTCGCGTCGGGGCTCGCGATCCTGCCGCTCGGCATCGGCTTTCTCGCGAGCCCACTGCTGATGCCGCGTCTCGTCGAGCGGTTCGGCGGCTATCGCGTGCTCACGCTCGGCTTCGCGATGCTCGCGGCCGGCGTCGCGACCGCCGCCGCGCTGGCCGGCGATCATGCGCCCGGCCCGGGCTTTTACGCGGGCATCGCGGCGATCGGCATCGGGCAAGGCCTCGTGCTGCCGTCGGTCGTGCGGATCGTGCTCGCGGAAGTCGACGCGGCGCGCGCCGGGGTCGCATCCGGCATGGTCACCGCGATGCTGCAGATCGGCGCGGCCGTCGGCGCCGCGACGCTGGGCGGGCTATTCTTCGCGCGGCTCGGCGCGCAGCCGCGTGCGCTCGACTACGTGCAGGGGTTCAGGACGGCGATGTGGGCGCTGGCGGCCGTACTGCTGGCGTGCGTCGCGTTGTCGGCCGCATTGGGGCCGATGCATCGGCGGGGGCGCACCATCGCGTGACGACGCCGGCCAGGGAAGCCCTCGCCGGCAGCGAATCGCGGCATGCGCGCCCGCTTGCCGGCGGCGGGCTCACTGGTGATGCTTGAATTGCGCGTGCCGTGCTTCCCATTCGGCCAGCTCGACGCGATAGCGCGCCAGCGCTTCGTCGTACAGGTCGAACACGCACGGCGAGCAGCCGCTGTTGCAGCAGTCTTCCAGTTCGGGTTGTTCGGGCGGGGTCGGACGCGGATCGTCGGCGAGCGCATCCGCGGAGGCAGGCTTGGTCACGGCTTCAGTCATATGGTGCGGAACGCCCAGTATACGGTGATGGTCGGCGGCATGCAGGCACGCACCGGACGCAGCCGCGCATCCCGCACCGACAGGAATCGCGCCGTGGCCGAAGCAGTGAATCCGCCGGAACGCCGGGCGCCATTCGGCGCCCTCTCGATGGCCGGGGTCCAGGGCGACGGCGGGATCCGATCGAAATCGCGGCGATCGCGGAAATCCCGCGTGCGCGATTTCGCATGCCCCGACGTCGCACTCGAGTGCGATAACCCGCTCCCGACTACGCCACGCGACCGCTCACCGGAATCGATGCGCCGGTGATCGCCTGCGCGTCGGGCGACAGCAGGAACCCGATCGTCGCCGCCAGCTGCTCGGGCCGGACCCAGCGCGTGAAATCCGCATCCGGCATGTCCGCACGGTTCGGCGGCGTGTCGATGATGCTCGGCAGCAGCGCGTTCACGGTCACGCCGCGATCGAGCAGTTCCGCCGCCAGCGCCTCGGTGAGCCGCGCGACGCCCGCCTTCGCGGCCGCATATGCACCCATCCCGGTGCCCGCCTTGAACGCCGCGCCCGCGCCGATGTTGACGATGCGGCCGGCCGGGCTCGCCACCAGATACGGCAGCGCGGCCTTCGACGCGTTCAATGCCGTCTTCACGTTCAGTTCGTACATGCGGTCCCACGTGGCCGCGTCGCCGTCGGCGATCGTCTGCCAGACGAACGCGCCCGCGATGTTCAGCAGCGCGTCGACCCGGCCGAATTCGCGATTCACCGCTTCAAGGGCGCGCGCAGCCGCCTGCGGATCGACGAGGTCGATGCCGCCGATGCGCAGCGCATCGGCCGGCACGCCGGGCAACGCCCGCGCGTCCGGCGCCGCGCCGCGGCCGATCAGCGCGACGCGCGCGCCGCGCTGGCCGAGCCAGGCGGCCGTGGCGACGCCGAGATGGCCGAATCCGCCGGTGATCGCGACTGCCTTGCCTTTCAGGTCGTGTTCCATCGATGTGCTCTCCTGGGTCGAGGGGGTTGGATGATACGTGGTTCGGGGCGATGCCGGTACCGACACGGACGCGCGTGGCCACCGTTTCGACAGCGTAGCGCCGTTCATGCCGCGTGCGCACGGCGATAAATGCGTCACCGCCAACGCAGCCGCTCGGTTGATCCGCAGCCATGAAGGCGCGCACCGCGCATGACGGTGGACGGCAGGAGGTAGGCGTTAGGCGGTGGGCGGTGGGCGGTGGACGGTGGACGGTGGACGGTGGACGGTGGACGGTGGACGGTGGACGGTGGACGGCCGACGGCCGACGGCCGGGCATAATGCGCGAACACGGTGCGCCGCGCGGTGCCCCGTGGTCGCGCCGGGTGCTTGATCGGCCCGCGTCGTTTCCGTAACGAAACCCGAACCTCAATCCGTCTATCCCATGCAAGTACTCGTCGTTGGCACCGGCAAGCTGGCAACCGAACTGCTCGGCTCGCACCGGCTCGACCCCGCAACCTGTCGCGTGACGGCCTGGTCGGCCCCCGCACGCACCGAGACGCGTTCGATCGTCGTGCATGCCGGATCCGGCCGCGAGCTGCCTGCCGCGATCAAATTCTGCCGCGCAACGGGCTCGCCGCTCGTCGAGCTGTCCACCGGCTCCGAGCTCGAAACCGGATCGCACGACTTTCCCGTCGTGCTTTGTCCGAATACGAACATCCTGATGCTGAAGTTCATGAGCATGCTGGAAACCAGCGGCCATCTGTTTCGCGACTGCCGCATCAGCGTGACGGAGTCGCACCAGGCCAGCAAGACGTCCGTGCCGGGCACCGCGGTCGGCATCGGTCAGTCGCTCGGCGTGCCGGCGCAGGACATCCGCTCCGTGCGCGACCCCGACGAACAGCGCGACGCCCTGCAGATCCCCGACGATCAGCTCGGCCGCCATGCGTTCCACCGGATCCGCATCGAGGATGGCGCATGCAGCCTGCAGTTCGAATCGCGCGTGTACGGCGCGTCGCCTTACGCGGACGGCGTGTCGCGGATCGTCGAGACCGTCCGGCGGCACGAACTCGAACCCCGCCGATACTCGATCGTGGAGTTCATCCGCAACGGCTGGCTGTAGGCGCGACGGTGCGCGGCTTGGCCGACGACACCGCGGCCGGCACATTCGACGGCCGCGATCGCACGATCGCTCACGCGCCGCTTACCCGTCGCCCAGCAGTGCCCCGCTCTCCGGCAGCGTCGCGCCGCCGTCGACGACGATCGTCTGCCCGGTGATGTACGCCGCATCGGCCGACGCGAGAAACAGCATCGCGTTCGCGACGTCCTCCGGCTCGCCCATCCGCGCGAGCGGAATGTCGCGCGCGATCTGCGCGGCGACCGACGCGTCGCCGAGATTGTCGGCGGCCGGCGTGCGGATCATCCCCGGCTCGACGCCGTTGACCGTCACGTTGCGACGCGCGAGTTCGAGCGCCGCCGCACGGATGAAGCCGTTCACGCCAGCCTTCGACGCCGCGTAGTGCGCGAGCCCCGGATAGACGACGCGCGGCCCGGTCACCGACGACGTGACGAGCAGCCGCCCCGCTCCCGCACGCTCGAACGCCGGCAGCGCGGCCTGCGCGAGCCAGAACAGCGCCGACAGGTTGACCGACAGCGTGCGCTCGAGCATCGGCTCGTCGATCTGCGCAAACGGGGTCAGCGGGAAGTACGCGGCGTTGTGAACGACGACGTCGAGCCGGCCGCCGTCGCGCTCGACCGTCGCGACGAGCGCGCCGAGTTCGTCGCGGCTCGCGGCGTCGACGCGATACGCGCGCGCGTCGCCGCCCGCACTGGCAAGGGCGTCCGCCTGCGCGGCGGCGGCATCGCCGTTGAGATCGGCGAGCGCGACGAACGCATCGGATTCCGCGAAACGGCGCGCGATTGCCGCGCCGATCCCCTGCGCGGCGCCCGTGACCAGCACGACGCGTCCGCTGAAATCCGCACGCAGGCGGGCGCTGCCCGGCACGGCGCTCATCATTGCGCCTCGCCGCCGAGCGGATGCACGGTTTCGTTCAGCACCTGCGCATGCGCGCCGACCGGGAAGTTCGACAACGTGCCGAAGTCGCCGCCCTGATAGCCGAAGATCTTGCCGTCCGTCTTGCGTTGCGCGAGGTCGATCAGCACGACGCCGAGCGTCGGCACCACCTTTTCGCGCCACACGAACAGATACAGTTCATCGGCAATCCTGAAGTAATGGCAGCGATCCACGTCCGCCAGCCCGCCTTCTACGCCCTGCAGGCACTGCCATGCGTAGAAGTTCTCGTTCAGGTAGATGTGCTCGTAGCATTCGGTCGGGCTGTAGCGATACATCGTCCGCTTGCCGATCAGTTCGCGCGTGGGCCCATGCAGCGGGCCCGGCTGCGCATGGCCGCCGAGCGTGCCGTGCCGGAATGCCGCGTCGACGCCCGTCAGCGGCAACCCGCGCGAAACGCGCGTGAACGCGTCGACATGCGTGTCGGCCTCGGTCGGCAGCGTGCCGATCACCGACGTCCACACGCCGCGGCCGACGTCAATCACGAGGCTGACGGACGTCGCGCGCGCCACCGGATCGATGTAGTCGACGAAGTACAGGTCGTCGCGCAGCCGCGTGACGCGGCACGGCGCACGGCCGCCCGTGTCGGTCGCCGCATCGCGCCATTGCAGCGCACCCGCCTCGAACGTATAGACGCGCCATGCGCCCGTTGCGTCGCCAAGGGCCAGGGACCGCCCGACGAGCGCGTTCACGGGCGTGAGGATGTTCGCGTCCGGCGCAAAGCCGTCCGCGAGCGCGCCAACCTGAATGAATACCGGATCCTGTCGTTCCACCTGCCGTCTCCCGCGCAGCTTCAGGCCCGGCGGGCCGTGTACGCTGCTCATGTGCACATGGTGCGGGCTGCACGCGCCGCACGGTATCGGCCAAAAGGATGAAGGGCGCGCGCCGCCGGAACGCGCTACAGTGCACGTGATCCGCGCCGCTGCCGGCGCGAGGAGCCCCCATGCACCGTGTCACCCACTACCGACGGACCGATGAAGGCATCGAGGCGATCAGCCTCGAGTCCGACCGCACGTTTCCGCGGCACGCGCACGACGAATTCGGGGTCGGCGTGATCGTCAGCGGCGCGCACCGGTCCTGGAGCGGCCGCGGGCAGGTCGATGCGCTGGCCGGCGACGCGATCATGGTCAATCCGGGCGAAATGCACGACGGCATGCCGATCGGGACGGGCACGGCCCGGCGCTGGCGGATGCTGTACCTCGCGCCGGCGCTGGTCGCGGGCGTCGCGGCGGAAGAAGGCGTCGGCGGCGTCGAGCTCGCGCATCCGGCCGTGCGCGACGCGCGGCTCGCGGCCGCGTTCGGCCGGTTGCATGCTCGAATCGTCGCAGGAGATACCGTGCCGCTCGCCCGCGACGAGGCGCTCGTGACACTGGTCGCCGGGCTGCTTGCGCGGCATTCGAACCGGGCGCTGCCGGCCGCCGGCGTCGCGCCGGCGATCCGCGTGGCCCGCGAGCGGCTCGATGCGGCGCCCGCCGCACCCGTCTCGCTGGCCGAACTCGCCGGCCTGAGCGGCGTGAGCCGCTTCCAGTTGCTGCGCGGGTTCGCGCGCGAACTCGGCATCACGCCGCACGCGTATCTGGTGCAGTCGCGCACACGGCTGGCGCGGGCACTGCTCGCGAGCGGCCGGCCGATCGCGGATGCCGCGGCCGAAGCCGGTTTTGCCGACCAGAGCCACCTCACGCGCGCGTTCGCACGCCAGTTCGGGATCACGCCGGGCCGATTCACGCAGGCCGGCTGACTGACGTCGCGGTCCCGGCACGGCCGCCGCCGTGGCGCGACGTCGCCGATCGCCGCCGTTCAGCACCAACGATGGCGCTTGATGGCGGCGCCACCGGTCATCCGGGGACACCGAGCGCAATACCCTTCCGTTCACCCGCTCCGCTCGCCGGCGCCGCTGCAATTTCGTTCAAGACGCCCGCGCCGCCGCACGCGACTATGCGGCACATGAAAACACGACTGATCGGCTATCTCTATCTCGCCGCCGCGATGGCGGGCGTCGGCAGCACCGTCATCGCGAGCCGCCTCGCGGCCGGCGGCCTGCCGCCGTTCGCCGCCACCGCGCTGCGCTTCCTGATCGCAACCCCGTTGCTGTTCGCGCTGATGCGGGCGCAGCGGCTGCGATGGCCGCGGCTCTCCGCACGCGACGCCGTGCTGCTGGTCGTGCAGGCTGCGGCGGGCGGGGTCGGCTATACGGTGCTGCTGATCAGCGGCACGAAGCTGTCGTCGCCGGTCGATGCGGGCGTGATGCTCGGCACGCTGCCGGCGATGTCGACGCTGATCGCGGCGGTGGTGCTGCGCGAGCGGCAGACGCGGCGCGACTGGAGCGCGGCCGCGCTCGCCACCGCCGGCGTGGTGTTGGTCACGTTCGCGCCCGGCCAGGCCATGCCGTCGCTCCGGACGCTCGCCGGCGACGCGCTGGTGCTGGCCGCCGTCGCATGCGAGGCCGTGTTCATCCTGCTCAACCGGCGGCTGTCGGCGCCGTTGCCGCCGCTCACGCTGTCGACGGCGATGTCGGGCCTCGGCTTCGTGCTCGCACTGGTGCCGGCCGCGTTCGAATGGCACGCGCTGGCGACGAACTGGAATATCGGCGCGGTGTCGGCGATCGTGTACTACGCGCTGGTGCCGACCGTGCTCGGCTATCTGTGCTGGTATGCGGGTTCGGCGCGCACGAGCGGCACCGAAGCCGCGCTGTTCACGGCGGTTGCGCCGGTCTCGGCCGTGCTGTTCGCGGTCGCGCTGTTCGGCGAGACCCTGGGCGGCACGCGGCTCCTCGGCATCGCGCTCGTCGTCGCGGGAATGCTGGTGGGCGCGACGCGGCGGCGCGAGCCGCCGGCACGCGCAACGGACTCACGGTCGAGGTCGCCAGCGCGCCCAGCGGCATCCACGTCGACTGCTACCGATTGATCCGCGTGCGCGGCGACTGTAGGAATGTGTCCGCCCGCGGCAAAATCGTTGCGCACCGTCGCACAAGATGCAATATTCGCGTGGCCGGGCCATTTGACAACCACCGAACAATAATTCGCATCATCATGAACAAGAAGGAAGCCAAGACAAGAATCGCGGCGCTGCTGTCCGCGGGTGCGAGGAAAGCCGACGTGCTGGCCGAGCTGGCCGGACAGGGCCTCAAGGATCGCGTGCTCGCGCGCCTGATCGCGTCGCGCCCCGACCCCGAGCTGTGCAGGAAGAACAAGGTGCATACGCGGGTCCTGATCGGGCTCGGCATCGCGCAGTTGGTGATCAGCGTCGCACTCGCCTATCTCATCCTGGTGGACACACTCAGCGTCGGCGCCGCGGCGCTGTTCCTCGCACTGACGGTGCCGCTGTCGCTGCTGTTCATCTGGGGCTTCGCGACCCATCGCGTCGGCGCATATCACGCGTTCATCATTCTGTCGCTGCTGCAGGTACCGAAGACCATCGCCGATCTCGGCCGCGATCCGTCGACCGCGCTGCCGACCCTCGGGGTGACGGTCATCCTGGTCGGCTACGTCTGGTTCGTCCGCAACCGGCTGTTCCCCGACTTCGGCTGGTTCACGCCGCGCAAGGTCGAGGGCCGTTACGCGTTCGTGGAAACCGCCTGATACCGCACACCACGCACCTCGCACCGTGAAAAAGGCGCCGGGCCGCCCCGCAATCGCGGGACGGCCCGGCGCCTTCTGCATTCCGGAACCCGGCAGCTTATTTGGCCTTCTCAGCCGTATCGCTGATTGCCTGGCCACCCTTCGAAATGTCCTGCCCCATGCCTGCAACGGTATTGCAACCGGCGAGCGCGGCGGTCACCACCAGCAGCACTGCAGCAATCGTACGCGTCATGCTCATTCTCCTTCGAGTCAACATGCCCGACCGGGCGAATCGTATGCGGCGTGGTGCCCTGCGGCGTGCAGGACACGGGGCCTGACCTGATTATACGGAGACGGCCGCCGTGCGCCAGTGGCGACCGCGCCAGTGCCCGCGCACGACACGGCCGGTCGCACAGATTTTCCTTGACTTCGTCGGCGCGCGAACTAATATACGCACCGCGTATATTTTTCATCAGGTGCCCCCGATGACCGTTCCCCAGCAAGCCTTCCTGCGCGACGCGATGCGCCGCCTCAACATGACCCGCGAAGCGTTCGCGAACCGCATTGGCGTAAGCCGCCGCGCGCTGGACACGTGGCTGTTGCCCGACGACTCGCAGGAATCGCGCGGGATGCCCGAGATCGTCGAACGCTTCGTGTCGGAAATCGTCGAGCGCTCGGCGCCGGACGGCGCAGACTATACGCAAAGCGTAGACAAACAGGAGCTCGCAAAGCAATTCCTGTTCGAAGGCAAGCCGCAGCTGATCTCGGTGGACCAGTTCTCGCGCGACTCGGTCGAGGCGCTGTTCCGCGTCGCCGACGTGATGCAGCCGATCGCGCGCCGCCACAAGATCTCGCGCGTGCTCGAGGGCGCGGTGCTCGGCAACCTGTTCTTCGAAGCCAGCACGCGCACGCGCGTGTCGTTCGGCGCGGCCTTCTGCCGGCTCGGCGGCTCGGTGTGCGACACGACCGGCTTCACGTTCTCGTCGATGGCCAAGGGCGAATCGATCTACGACACGAGCCGCGTGATGGCCGGCTACGTCGACGCACTCGTGATCCGCCACCCGGAGAAAGGCTCGGTTGCCGAATTCGCGCGCGCGACCAACCTGCCGGTGATCAACGGCGGCGACGGCCCGGGCGAGCACCCGAGCCAGGCACTCCTCGATCTCTATACGATCCAGCGCGAGTTCTCGCGGCTCGGCAAGATCGTCGACGGCGCGCATATCGCGCTCGTCGGCGACCTGAAATACGGCCGTACCGTGCATTCGCTCGTCAAGCTGCTCGCGCTGTACCGCGGGCTGAAGTTCACGCTCGTGTCGCCGCCGACGCTCGAAATGCCCGCGTACATCATCGACCAGATTGCGACGAACGGCCACGTGATCGAGCAGACGAACGACCTCGCGGGCGGGCTGCGCGGCGCGGACGTCGTCTATGCGACGCGGATCCAGAAGGAGCGCTTCACCGACGAGTCGTTCGAGGGCTATACGCCGGATTTCCAGATCAACCAGGCGCTCGTCGACTCCGTCTGCAAGCCCGACACGCTGATCATGCACCCGCTGCCGCGCGACAGCCGGCCCGGCGCGAACGACCTGTCGGTCGACTTGAACCGCGATCCGCGACTCGCGATCTTCCGGCAGACCGACAACGGCATTCCGGTGCGGATGGCGATCTTCGCGGTGCTGCTCGGCGTCGAGAATCTCGTCCAGCATTCGATGCGCGATGCGACGTGGCGCCCGCCGGCGTACCTCGGGCCGGAGGATGCGGTGTTTCACGGAATCGATTGACCCGCATCCAGTGTCGCGCGGCCAGACTCGAGATTGCTGAAGATCGAGCGCCGCGCGCCGAAGCAACGCACGACGCGCCGCCTTGCACGGCGCGTTTTCATTTTCGGCGCGGGTGATATCGAGGCGACCGGCCGGAAGTTAGCGAGCCCACGGATCGATCACGCGCAGGCCCGCTGCTTCGAACGGTGCGACGTCGCGCGTGGCCACGATCAACCCGTTGGCTGCGGCGGTTGCAGCGATGAAGCCATCGGCAGGCGCCATCGTGTGCCCCAGGGCGCGCGCCTTCGCGCGTAGGCTCGCATATGCGTCACTGGCCGCATCGTCGAACGGCAGAATCCGCCCGCGAAACAACGGCACGACGCGTTGCTCGATGTTTTGGTGCAGCCAGTCTCGCCTGCGCCCCTCCGGCAACGCGGCCACGCCGAATCGCATCTCGGCCAGACTGATCGCGGCAAGAAACAGCGTCTCGACGTTTTGCGCGTCGAGCCATTCGATCACGGCCGCGCTCGGTTCGCGTCGCAGCGGCTCCGAAATGACGTTGGTATCGACCAGAATCATTCGAAGCTCATCGGATCGGTTGGCGATTGATCGCGCTGAACCTCGAAATCGATGCCGCCGGCCTCTCTCCCGATCTCCGCCAGCAGCGTTCCCAGCCTGGGACGTCCGCCGGGCCGAACGGCCTGCTCGAGGATATCGCGCACCTCGGCCTCGGTACTGCGGCCATGTTGTGCAGCACGGATTCGAAGCGCGCGATGCACCTCGTCGGGCAGGTTTCTAACAGTGATCACAGGCATGATGCGCCTCACTACATTTGCTTTCAATGCAGTCATATTATCACCTTGCTGTCATTTTGGACGAGTGAAGACCCGATCACTGTAAATCGCCCGACACGCCTTTCCCACTCGGCCATTCGGCCATCGCCGCGGCCCCTACGCGCTCGGCAGCCCTCCGCCACATTCGTCAACATTCTCCTCGCAAATGCGAACACGAACGCTTCTCATTTAAAAAGAAATTACATAGAATGCCGCCTGAAAACAAATCGTAATAATTCCGGGCGGCATGCACATTTCCGTAGCGCGTCGTTCCCGGGGCCATACTGCGAGGTCGAAGCGCACCATGAAGTCCCGTCCTGACGAGCAGAAGCTCGGCAAATTCACCACCCTGTGCAGCGTACTCGCCGCGAGCCCGGCGTTCGCCGACGGCACGCCGCCATCCGCCCCGGTCAGCACCGAAGGCCATCTCGCGCCGATCGAGGTCCAGGGCAAGGCCGAGCACAGCTACAAGGCCGACTTTTCCGCATCCGCGAAATTCACCGCGCCGCTCGTCGACACGCCGAAGTCGGTGACCGTGATCCCGCAGGAACTGATCCGGAACAGCGGCGCGGCGACGCTGACCGAAGCGCTGCGCACCGTGCCCGGCATCACGTTCGGCGCCGGCGAAGGCGGCAACCCGCTCGGCGACCGCCCGTTCATCCGCGGCTACGACACGCAGGGCAGCATGTTCGTCGACGGGATGCGCGACACGGGCGCGACCACGCGCGAGATCTTCAACACGGAACACGTCGAGATCACCAAGGGCTCCGACGGCGCGTACGGCGGCCGCGGCGGCGCGGGCGGCAGCATCAACCTGATCACGAAGGCGCCGCACCTCGGCACGACGGCCGCCGCGAGCGCGGGCCTCGGCACCGACCGCTACCGCCGCTTCACCGCCGACGGCAACTGGCAGTTCGCCGATCACGCCGCGTTCCGCCTGAACCTGATGAGCCACAACAACGACGTCGCCGGCCGCGACGCCGTCAACAACGAGCGCTGGGGCGTCGCGCCGTCGATCGCGTTCGGCCTCGGCACGCCGACGCGCGTGACCGCGAGCTACTACCACCTGTCGACCGACGACATGCCCGACGGCGGCATTCCGTACTTCTACACGACGTCGAACAAGCCCGCGAACGTCGACACGATCTATCCGGCGCCGGTCGACCGCCACAACTTCTACGGCCTGATCGACCGCGACTTCCGCAAGACCACCTCGGACATCAGCACGATCAAGATCGAGCACGACATCACGTCGAATCTGACGGTGCGCAACACCACGCGCTACACGGAATCGACGCAGGACTACATCTGGACGCAGCCCGACGACAGCCAGGGCAACGTGGTCAACGGCCGTGTCTGGCGCCGCAACAACAACCGCGACAGCTCGATCAACAGCCTCGCGAACCTGACCGAACTGTTCGGCGAATTCCGCACCGGCCCGTTCAAGCACAGCTTCACGACCGGCATCGAGCTGACGCGCGAATGGGGCAAGCGCGATTCGTACACGGTCGCGACCGACAAGGGAACGATCTGCCAGAAGGGCATCGGCGCGCCGTCCGGCTACAACTGCACGAGCCTGTGGTCGCCTGATCCGAACGATCCGTGGGCCGGCTCCGTCACGCGCAACAACGACTATGCGCATGCACGCACCACGACCAAGTCGATCTACGGCTTCGACACGATCGAGCTCACGCCGCGCTGGCAGGTGAACGCCGGCGTGCGCGTCGACGATTACTCGACCCGCTTCACCGACACCAAGGCCAACGGCAGCAAGACCTATACGCGCGACGACACGCTCTTCAACTGGCAGGCCGGCCTCGTGTTCAAGCCCGCGCGGAACGGCAGCATCTACGCGTCGTATGCGACGTCGTCGACGCCGGCCGGCATGCTGCTCGGCGAAGGCAGCGAAACGCAGTCGCTCACGCCGGGCCGCGGCGGCGTCGGCCCGAACGCCGATCAAATGGCCCCCGAGAAGAACCGCAGCATCGAACTCGGCACCAAGTGGAACGTGCTGAACGACAAGCTGTCGCTGACCGCCGCGCTGTTCCAGATCGACACGACGAATGCGCGCGTGACGCTGCCGAACAACCAGTACGCGATGGTCGGCAACAAGCGCGTGCAGGGTCTCGAACTCGGCGTCGCCGGGCAGATCACGAAGCAGTGGCAGGTGTTCGGCGGCTATACGTACATGAAGAGCGAGCTGCGCGACAACGGCAAGGATGCAGCGAACGACGGCAACCGCTTCCCGAATACGCCGAAGCACAGCCTGACGATGTGGTCGAACTACGACGTGACGCCGAAGTTCACTGTCGGCGGCGGCGCGTTCTACATGTCGGAAGTGTTCGGCGATCCCGCGAACCTGCGTGCGGTGCCGTCGTACTGGCGCTTCGACGCGATGGCGCAATACCGGATCAACAAGAAGCTCGACCTGCAGCTGAACGTGAACAACTTGTTCAACCGCACGTACTTCGATCAGGCGTATCCGGCGCACTATGCGTCGATCGCGCCGGGCCGCTCGGCGTTCGTCACGCTGAACGCACGCTACTGATCGATGGAAACCGTCTCGCTGAAGGCGCTCGCGTCAGTGTCGCCGCGCGCGTTCGCCGACATTCTGGCCGGGCCGCCCGAGCGCGCCGCCGCGTGGGTCGCGGCGGCCGCCGATAACGGGATCGTCGACGCGCAGGCCGTCTACGGCCAGTACCTGCTCGACGGGCACGGCGTCGCGCGCGATCCGGCCGCCGCATGCGGCTGGTTCCGGCACGCGGCGCGGGCCGGTCACCCGATGGCGATGAACATGCTCGGCCGCTGTTACGAGTTCGGCTGGGGGACGGCGGCATGCGCGCCGGTGGCCGTGTACTGGTATCGGCTCGCCGCGCAGGCCGGGCTCGACTGGGGCATGTACAACTACGCGACGGCGCTCGCGCTCGGCAACGGCATCGACGAGGATCGCGCCGCCGCGCTCGACTGGTTTCGCCGCGCGGCCGCGCTCGGCCATGCGAAATCGATCAACCTGATCGGCGGCTTCTACGAGGACGGCTGGGTAGTGACCGCCGATGCCGACGCCGCGTTCGACCACTATCGGCGCGCCGCCGAGGCCGGCGACTTTCGCGGCCAGTTCAACCATGCGCGACTGCTCGCCGAGCGCGGGCGCGTCGACGAAGCCCTCGTCTGGCTCGCGCGCGTGCCGGCCACCGCTACCCCCGCGTTCGTCGCGAAGATGCGCGCCTATCTCGCGTCGTCGCCGCTCGATGCGTTGCGCGCGGCGGCGATGCAGTTGCCGTCTCACGGCATGGAATCCGAATCATGATGCTTCATATCCCCGGCGTGTTGACCAAGGCACAGGTCGCGCGATGCCGCGAGATGCTCGATGCCGCCGACTGGGTCGACGGCAACGCGACATCCGGCGCGCAGTCGGCGCTCGCGAAACGCAACCGGCAGTTGCAGGAAGGTTCGCCGGTCGCGCGCGCGGCCGGCGATGCGATCCAGGATGCGCTGGCCCGGCATGCGCTGTTCTTTTCGGCGGCGCTGCCGCTGAAGGTGTTTCCGCCGCTGTTCAATCGCTATGAAGGCGGCGAGATGTTCGGCACGCATGTCGACAACGCGATCCGGCTGCTGCGCGGCACGGATTTCCGCGTGCGCAGCGATCTGTCGGCGACGCTGTTTCTCGAGGAACCGGACGCGTACGACGGCGGCGAGCTGTGCGTCGAAGATACGTACGGCGTGCATCGCGCGAAGCTGCCGGCCGGCGATCTCGTGCTGTATCCGGCGTCGAGCCTGCATCACGTCACGCCGGTCACGCGCGGCGAGCGCGTCGCGTCGTTCTTCTGGATCCAGAGCATGGTGCGCGACGATGGCGACCGCACGCTGCTGTTTCAGCTCGATACGCAGATTCAGGCGCTTTCCGCGGAAAAAGGCGCGAAGGATCCGATGGTCATTTCCCTGACGGGGATTTATCACAACCTGTTGAGGAAATGGGCGGATGCGTAGCATGGGCTGATCACGCGACGTCCGCCGTGAAGTACGTCGCCGGAGCCGGCGCTCCATCGCTTGCATCGGTTCACGATGCATGTCTAAAATGACCATCGTCAAATGACCATGCTCATATCATGATGCCGCACGCTCCCGTATCGAAATCCGAATTCAAGGCTCGCGCACTCGAATACTTCCGGCTCGTCGAGGCGTCGGGCGAAAGCCTGATCGTCACCGACCATGGCAAGCCAACGCTCGAAATCCGGCCGTATCACGCGCGCGAGGCTCAGCCGTTGGACATATTGCGCGGCTCGGTCATGCGCTACGACAATCCTCTCGATCCGATTGCGGAAGATGACTGGGAGGCGTCGCGGTGATCGTGCTGGATACGCATGCATTGGTGTGGTGGGTGGCGGGCGATCCGTCGCTCAGCAAGAAGGCGCGAAGCGCGATCGATCGCGCGCGCGGCGAGGGCGCACTCGCTGCGTCCGCGATCTCCGCATGGGAAATCGCGATGCTGGTGCGCAACGAGCGCCTCGCATTGACGATGGACGTCGATGCGTGGCTCGCGACGGTCGCGCAAATCGACGGCATGCGCTTCGTGCCGGTCGACGCCGACATCGCCGCGAGGTCCACCGCGCTGCCCGGCACTTTTCACAAGGATCCAGCCGACCGCATGATCGTCGCGACTGCGCGCCGGCTCGGTGCGCCGCTCGTCACCCGTGACGAAAAGATCCGTGCATACGCGCACGTCAAGACACTTTGGTGACGGTCATGGGCACGTCGGCCGAATCGCAACACCGACACATCCGCATGCCACTCGACAGACGATTCGTCTGACGGAACCGATGACGGCGATCACGCGAAGCCGTCCATGACCGATCGAGGTTTTACCTCGCACCCGCTTCACGTATTACCCGTCGGACTAGCGGCATTAGCCGTTCAGCGACCGCGATTGAACCGTGATGTAACGAGAATCGCACTCCATAAACGGCCCCGTCGAGGAAACCATGCTCGACGAACGCGCCCGCCGACATTCTTTCCGACGACAACGCCCCCGCGTCGGTAACATCCGCACTTGCCGATCCCCGCCCGCTCCCGCACAATCGGGCCACCTGCCTTCCCTCCCCCCGCGCCGATGTCCTATGCGTCACTCGCCACCGGCGTCCTGCTCGCCGGCGGTCTCGGTCAACGCTTCGACCCAAGCGGTCTGCACAGCAAGCTGCTCGCGCGGCTTCCCGACGGCACGCCGGTTGCGGTCGCCGCCGCCCGTCATCTGGCGGCGGCCACGGCCGAGGTGATCGCCGTCGTGCGTCCCGGCGCCGAAAAACTCGCGATTTTGCTGAACGACGCCGGCTGCCAGGTCGTCTATGCGCCCGACGCGATGCGCGGCATGGGCGCGAGCCTGGCAGCCGGTGTTCGCACCTCGCCGGACGCGCCCGGCTGGCTGGTCGCGCTCGGCGACATGCCGTGGATCGCGGCATCCACCTACGAAGCGGTCACACGCGCCCTCGACGCCGACGATGCATCGATCGTCGCCCCCGTGCACCGCGGCGTGCGCGGCCATCCGGTCGGCTTTGCCGCGCACCACTACGAGGCGCTCGCCGCGCTGGACGGCGATACGGGCGCCCGCGCGCTGTTCGCCAGCGCGCCGGTGAACCTGCTCGAGGTCGACGATCCCGGCATCCTGCGCGACGTCGATACGCCCGCCGATCTGCGCTGACCGCGGCGCGCGCCGGCCGCACCCCGCATCGTGGCGCTGTTTGCGCGCGATCCGGCGCGATACCTGCAGCGGCTCGCCTGTCGCGGGCAATCCGCATGCCGCCGCGAGAATCCTCCGGCAAACAGCCGCCCGATTGCCTATAACGGAGACGAGACGCGCCCGCCGCGCCACCGCCGTCACGCCCTGCGCGAGTTCCCCATGGACCACACGACCCCGATGCCCGAGCCCCCGGCCGACCCGAACCGCGATCCGGAAGACGATCCGCTGTCACCGCCGCCACCGGGGCATCCTCACGACAATCCGCAGCAACCCAACGGACCGCCAAGCAAGGATCCTGTCTAGCCGGCATCCGCCCGCGCCATCAGGCCTGCTCCGGCACTCGCCCTGACAAACGACACGGCCGCTGCCGCGGCTACGCCGCCGCGCCTTCCCGCGCTACGCGCACCTCGTACGTCTTGAGGTGGTTGTACGCGATCCGCAGCAGCGACAGCGCATCCGCCGCCTGCGGGTCGCGGCGCGCGAGCAGGTCGCCGATCACGTGATCGGCTTCGACCCGCGCGCGATTTTCGACGTCGCGCAGCATCGACGCGGTCAGCGGCGACGGCGTCAGCACCATCCGTTGCATCCGCTCGACCGCGGCGGGATCGGGCCGGTAACCGTTGTGCGCGGCGATCGCGCTGCATTCGTCGAGCATCGTCTCGAGCAGGCGGCGGCCGTCCGGCGCGGCCAGAATGTCGCCGATCGAACCGCGAAACAGCGACGTGCTCGCCGCGAGCGTCGCGAGGAACACCCACTTGTCCCACATCCGCGCGGCGATGTCGTCGCTGAGCGTCGCATCGAAGCCCGCGCCGCCGAGCTCGTCGGCCACCGCGCGCACGCGCGCCGATTCGCCGCCGGCGAGTTCGCCGAACGACAGCCCTGCCGTGTCGTTCAGGTGCACGACCCGCTGTTCGCGATCGAGCGTCGCCGCGATCACGCACAGGCCGCCGAGCACCTGCGCGGCACCGAACCGTTCGCGCAGCACGTCGAGATGGCGCATCCCGTTGAGCATCGGCAGGATCAGCGTCGACGGCCCGACGAATGGCGCGAACGATGCAATCGCATCGTCGAGGCTGTAGGCCTTGCAGCTCAGCAGCACCAGGTCGAACGGCCCGGCCGTGTCGCTCGCGCGCACCGTCTGCACGTTCGCGAGCGTCAGGTCGCCGCGCGGGCTGCGAATCAGGAGCCCGTCGCGCGCGAGCGCGGCCGCGCGGCCGTCGCGCACCAGGAACGTCACGTCGCGCCCCGCCGCCGCGAGCCGGCCGCCGAAGTATCCGCCGACCGCGCCGGCCCCCACCACCAGAATTCGCATCGTTGCCTCCTTTCAGGTTCGTTCGCCGCCGTGCGCCCGACCGTCGGGCACGGCGCGCCATCGCCCGACAGTATAGCGACGCCGAATATGTATATGCATAGATGCCCGCACCGCGCTCACCGGTATCGGGCCGCTGCCGTTTCTAAGGGATTTCCCGCCTACGGCAACGTTCGTTGCATGCCGTCAACGAGTTATCCCGTCACGCCGTTCCGGCGCGCCTGTTCGACCGACCGACCTCACTACCCATGCGCACCCTTTCCCTGAATCAGAAACTCGCCTCGATGATCGTCATTCTGTGGCTCGGTCTACTCGTGATCGCCGGCATCGGCGCGTGGCAGACGCGCGCGTCGATGATCACGGACCGCCGCGATCAGCTTGCGTCGCTGGTCGCGCAAGCGACGAACGTCGCCGACCACTACTACAAGCTGTCGCAACAGAATGCATTGCCGGAGGCCGACGCGAAGCAGAAGGCGCTCGAGGCGATCGCCGCGATGCGCTACGGCACCGACGGCTACATCTCGATCAACGATTCGAAGCCGGTGATCGTGATGCATCCGATCAAGAGCGAGCTCAACGGCAAGGACGTGTCGAATTTCGCGGATCCGAGCGGCAAGCATCTGTTCGTCGAGATCGTGAAGGCCGGCAACATGGAAGGCGGCAAGGGTTTCGTCGAGTATCTGTGGCCGAAGCCGGGTGCCGACAAGCCGCAGGGCAAGACCAGTGCGGTGCAGCGCTTCGCGCCGTGGGACTGGTATCTCGTGACGGGCATGTACATGGACGACGTGCGGTCGGCCGTGCTCGCGAGCGTCGGCCGCTGGCTCGCGATGACGGCCGTGCTCGGCGCGATCGCGACCGCCGTGATGGTGCTCGTGCTGAAAAGCGTGCGCGCGAACCTCGGCGGCGAACTCGAAGTGGCGCTCGACGCCGCGCGGCGCATCGCGCAGGGCGACCTGACCGCACGCGTGAACGTCAAGCATGACGACCGCGGCAGCCTGCTGCATGCGCTGCACACGATGCAGAGCGGACTGATCGACATGGTGTCGCGCGTGCGGATGGGCACGGAGAACATCAACGTCGGCGCGAGCGAGATCGCGTCGGGCAACACCGACCTGTCGCAGCGCACCGAAGAACAGGCGGCCGCGCTCGTGCAGACCGCGTCGAGCATGGATCAGATGACCGCGAACGTGAAGCAGAACGCGGACAGCGCCGCGCAGGCCGCCACGCTCGCCGGTCAGGCCGCGCAAGTCGCGACGCGCGGCAGCGAGGTGGTCGACGATGTCGTGCGCACGATGAACGAGATCACCGACCGCTCGCACAAGATCGGCGACATCATCGGCGTGATCGACGGAATCGCGTTCCAGACCAACATCCTCGCGCTGAACGCGGCCGTCGAAGCGGCGCGCGCGGGCGAACAGGGCCGCGGCTTCGCGGTGGTCGCGGCCGAGGTGCGCTCGCTCGCGCAACGCTCGGCCACGGCAGCGAAGGAGATCAAGTCGCTCATCGAGTCATCGAACGAAACCGTCGAGCACGGCGCGACGCTCGTCACGAACGCGGGCGAGACGATGGCCGAGATCGTGCAGTCGGTGCGGCGCGTGAACGAGATCCTCGACGAGATCAGTCATGCATCGCGCGAGCAGAGCGCGGGCATCGAGCAGGTCAACCGTGCGGTAGGCGAGATGGATCAGGTCACGCAGCAGAACGCGGCACTCGTCGAGGAAGCCGCGGCGGCCGCGCATTCGCTGCGCGACCAGGCCGAAGCGCTGCGCGACGCCGTTACGCGGTTCGCGTTGCCGGCTTGACGGCCGGGGTCCTGCCCCGCCCTTCCGCGCGTGTCGCGCCGGAGGGCGGGAGTGGCGTGTACCTCAACACGGCCAACCGCTGAATCCGCTTCCGTTCGGCGTCGCGGTTGGCGGCATCTCGAAGCCAGACCCGTTGGAACTGTCGACCGGTCATGTGTCCAGTCGATCGCGTTCCGACACGTCGCGAATCCGCAAGCAAAGCAATCACGCCACAGCGCTGCCTTACGTCACCACGAATAGCCCTGTATGCCGTAATCGGTGTCGTGTCGACGTCCCCACCAAGGGAGGTACGCGTTGTTTCCACCGCGTGCGCGGAACCAGTCTTGGTCCGGATCGATCGGCGTGAGCTTCGACGGTGGTCTGACGACGACGGCGACGGG
>NZ_QTPU01000037.1:0-64878 GCF_003857805.1 Burkholderia sp. Bp9099 | reverse complement strand
CTCGACCGCCCGAACGCGGTCTTCGTATGAATACATGGACTACCTCCAAAGTAGTCCAAGATTTTGTCCGCATCCCCACCGTTTTCATCAAAATCTGACCCACCCCGAGACAGCGTAGTACATCTATTCCGGTGTGGATAACTCCTCACTGCCTGCTGCTTTTGCTGCTCTCTTTCTGGTTGCCTTCGCCTTGGCAGAACTGGACTTGAAGCGCCAGGATTCATTGCCCGTTTCGACGATGTGGCAGTGATGGGTGACGCGGTCCAGCAGCGCCGTCGTCATCTTTGCGTCCCCGAACACGGTCGCCCACTCACCGAAGCTGAGGTTGGTGGTGATCGCGACACTCGTGTGTTCATACAGCTTCGAGAGCAAGTGGAACAGCAATGCGCCACCGGTTCGGCTGAACGGCAGGTAGCCCAGTTCGTCGAGGATCACCAGGTCGACGTACATTAGCTTATGGGCGATCTGGCCTTGTTTGCCGATGGACTTCTCCTGCTCCAGTGCGTTGGTCGGCTCGACGGTCGAGAAGTAGCGCACGCGCTTGCCGTGGCGCTGCACGGCCTCAATTCCGATCGCTGAGGCGAGGTGCGTTTTGCCGGTGCCGGGGCCACCGATGAACACGACGTTGTGTGCGCTTGCGAGGAACGACAGGTCACTGAGTTCTCGAACCAGCGCTTCGTCGACGTGCGCCTGCGCGAAGTCGAAGCCCTTCAGGTCGCGGTGAGCTGGGAAGCGAGCGGCGGTCATCTGATAGGCGATCGAGCGCACCTGTCGCTCCGCCGTCTCAGCCATCAGCAGCTGCTTCATGAAGCGCTCCGGGTCGAACTCCGTGTGACGCGACTGCGCCAGCAGCTCTGGCCAGGTGCTCGCCATGCCATGCAGTTTGAGCCCCTTGAGTTGGGCGGCGATGTCGTTAGACATGACGGTCCTCCGGTGGGTTGGCGCGCAGGGTTTCGTAGCGGCTCACGTCGGCGGCCGGCTCTTCGGTAAGCTGGAGTTTCGTCGTCGCGAGGTTGGTGCTCATGGTGGGTGCCTTCAACCGGCTCAGCACGTTCAGAACGTGCTCCCCACTGGGGCGTCCCGAGTCCAGCGCTGCCTGCACGGCAAGCAGCACGGCATCGAGTCCGTGTTCGCGCACCGCGGCGAGCACCTGCGTCATGATGCGATCGCCTCCCGGGTGCTTCAGTAGGTGCGGCTGCAACTGCTGCAGCGGCTGTGGCATCGTGACGAACGGAGCGCCGTTGCGCAACGCGCCGGGTTTGCGCTCAACCAGCGTGATGTAATGGCGCCAGTCGTAGAAGGTCATGTGCCGCTCGAAGCTGCGTTCGTGGCGTGCGATCTCCTGGGCGTCGGCGACGACGCTGAGATATGCCGGATAGCAGCGCACGCTCACCAGCTGGTTCGTGTACTCGGTGGGCACGCTGTAGCGGTTGCGCTGGAAGTGGATGAGGCTGGTCGACGACACCCGCAGCGTCTGCTCGACATAGCCGTCGAACGGGCGTGGATTGGGCATCAGCCTGGTGCGCTCGTCCTGCAGCACGTCCTCGACCGAACCTGTCCGCATTTTTGTGGGCGAGGCGGTTGAACAGCGCGTTATCCACGCGCCTGCATAAATCGCTCTCCGAACAGGAGAGCAAACTGATTCATCGCTGATTTCCAGTCGAACGCAGCGCGTATTGTCGTTAGCCAAGCTCGACGCCGATCGCCCTATTCAGTACGACAACGCAGGCACGACCTCGCATCGTGCCCGCAGAGTGCGACCTCAACCGTAGATTGCTAAAAGCGATGACGAATGCCGACAACGACTTCCGCTTGACTCTGGGTGGTGGAAGCCGTCAGGCCGTTGAGGTTGGCGACTGCCCTCCCACCTGTCGAATCGGTACCCGACGCGCGCTGGTAAACAGCATTCGCGTATAAGTCCGTCCGCTTCGACAGGAAGTAATCAACGCCGATCGCACCTTGATTGTAAGTTGCACCGTTGACGCCATATCCTTTCAAGAAGTTATAACCGACGCCCAATTGGAGTGCAGGCGTAAAGTGATAGAGGACGTTGACCTCAATGTCGTGGAACCGTGCATCTCCACCTGCACCGGTTGCCGGGAGCCCCGGCAACACCCCGATATCCTTGAATTGCGTGTTGCTGTAGTCGACAGCAAGAGTCGCAGAACCGACGACGTAAGAAGCGCCCGCGACGAAGATCTGCTGTCTTTTCGCGGACGCATAGCCCGAATAAACACGACTTGCACCCATATTGGACCCGGTAGCACTTGAAGCCGCGTTATTACCGAAGTAGGAGAAGTTGGGATCCTGAGCATCGGCGAAGGCGGCCCCTAGGGTGAGCGGCCCCCGAACATAGTTCGCCGCGACCGACCAGATCTGATTCTGGCTGAATTTTCCGGCGATGCCGCCAAAACTGTAGGCGCCCTCGAATGTGAATCCACCGTACGACACGCTGGTGAACTTGATCGCATTGTTGATGTGGTTGCTGCCGTCGGTGTTGTCTACATCGCCAGGATGCGCGCTCGCGTATCCGGCCCACGTCTGAGCCGCGACGAACATGTAGATCAGGTCGGTAATCGGATCATATTGACGACCGAATGTAACAGTACCTATGTTGGATGACGACAGGCCGACATACGCATGCCGTCCGAATTCGTCGCCCCCTTGGCCAAGCCTTCCGTTCGCAAGATTAAATCCGTTTTCCAGCACAAAAATCGTTTTCAGGCCACCGCCGAGATCCTCGGTGCCACGCAGCCCCCAGCGGTCGCCGGCGAGATTACCAGCGCCCATCGAATACTGGCTATGACCGCCAATGTTGTTAGCATAGTTCAGCCCGACGTCAATCAAGCCGTAGAGCGTAACGCTGCTCTGCGCACGTGCCGTAGATGCGACCGAGGCTAGCAGGACCGCTGCAATCAGAGACTTTTTCATGTGAATGCGGTATGAGTGAATAAAGACAGTTGAAACAATGTCCTTCATGCGTGGCAGGCAGCGCTTTCGGGAGCGACAAGAACGCCGGTAATCATCGTTGCCTGCGGCCAGCAGATGGTGGTTCGGTCAATCATTCCGGCTGATGCGGCAGCACGAAAGACAGCGTGGCCTCGTGCTCGTCGCTGTTCGTCTTCGTGGGTTCCGACGGCGGCGAGTCGAACTTCGCCACGACGACGTTCAAACCCTGGTTGCGTACCAGAATCGTCACGTTGCCGTCCGTTCCCGTCTTAAGCGGTTCGGAATCCGGATCGTTAAGAAGGTCTGGCTGCACCTCGGCTCCAGCTACGGGCTTACCGTCGAACAGCACCCGAACCGTGATCGGCTGGCCCATTCGATCCGGCAGTTGATTGCCGACCGGCACGATCTGCAGCTTCTGCCCTGGCAGTATCGGCACCGCCCCATGCAGAGGGCGACGCAGATGCACCGCGTATTTGAATGTGTGCAAGCTGATCGCGGGGTTGGGCACTTCGTCCTTGCCCTTGTTGTACCACTTGCCGTCCGTCGTCTTGCTCCACAGGCCGTTGTCCAACACGCCAGCAACGATTGCCGGCTGGCTGTCGGTATTCACTACGAGAAGCGGCCCACTGGTCGTGAGCTGCGTGGAAACCTCCTTGCCTTGTTCGTCGTAGGCGGTGACGCTCTTCACCTTCGACTGCCGCTTGATCATGTCCAGATCGTCGGCGCCGATGCCGTAGACCAACGCCAGTTGGTTCGAGCGCTGCGCGAACCAGATGCCATGGGCCTGCGCCAGACTACTCACACCCATGCCTGCAAGCAGGCTTGCAACGACGGCCAGATTTTTGGGGATCTTCATTTGTGCTCCATCCAATGGTTAAAAAAAATGGCGATTCCTATCGATCTCATTGGCGAGAAGGCGATGCGCTGTACAGTGAAAAAAAGCGCGGATCGGCCACACATGCGCTCGACGAGCGCATACCAAGCCGAGCGCGCGATCCTCGATCGCACCAACGGCATCTCCAATCAGAAATTTGTTTACGGTTTTGCCGACGAAGCCGGTCGCTTCACTTACAGATCGAGTACCAGCGTCCGGCTATTGGCGCGCGAGCAGCAAGGAGCGAAGAGGTCATTTCTCTTTCTCTCGTCATCGGAAAGAAACAAGTCGCGATGTTGTGGTTCCCCATCCAGAATGCGCGTCACACAGGTACCGCAGACGCCCTGTTCGCAAGACGCCGGAATATGAATTCCGCAATCGGCCAAAGCCACCATGACGGTCTTGTCTTCCGGTATCCGAATCGTCTTGCCCGTGCTTGCGATCACGACGTCGAATTCGACATTTCCGTCACGCTCCCTCTGTTCTGCGCTGAAGTACTCCCGGTGGATCCGGTCTTCGCGCCACCCGTGTCCCAAGGCTGCGTTGATGACCGCGTTCATGAATGCCTCACCGCCGCATACATACAGGTGCGTTTCGGTATCGTGTCTGTCGAAAAGCTCGGCCAAGTCCAGCCGCTGCTGTTGCTCGTCCTGCGTGAAGTGAAAGAAAGCTCGGTCGGCGAATGACGAACGCCGGATGCGCTCGACAAAGGCAGCGCGCGACGCAGAGCGCGAAAAGTAATGCATGTCGAAATCGGCGCCCACATCAGCCAGGTGTTCCGACATGCACAGGATCGGCGTGACACCGATGCCGCCCGCGACAAGCAAGGAGCGCTTCGCGGTTTTCACCAGCGGGAAGAAATTTTTGGGCATGCCTACTTCGATCAAGTCCCCTTCGTCGAGACGGTCATGCATGGCCTTCGATCCGCCCCGCGTCGATTCGGCCAGCATGACGGCTATCAGATAACGATGCCTCTCCGACGACGAATTGCACAACGAGTATTGACGCACCTTTCCACCGAGTATATGCACATCGATGTGGGAGCCGGCCGTAAATGGTGGCAGCGGTTTTCCGGCAGGGTCGACGAGTTCGAACGATTGAACGTTCTCCGCCTCGACCGTTTTCCTGGCTACTTTCAACGTGAGCGTTGTCCGTTGAACTGCGGGCGCCGACGCGAGCGCCGATTCAGGCCGTTTGCGTTTTCCACGCAAATAGCTTCCGATGCCGAGGTATGCCAGGACCGGCACCGAGAGTACACCGATGAGTTGCAGCACTTGCAAGAACCCGTCGCTAAGCCATCCGTAATGGAACGCAAGCGCCGTCAGATAAATTCGATGACCTACGCTGTTGTCAGAGTAAGAAGTAAAGCGCAATACCTTGCCCGTTCTCGTATCGAGACTTGCATACGAAAATGCATTGATATGCGGTGCATCGCGTGCGACGAGGTCGACGTTGAAAGCATCCCCGGGCTTACCCGGGTAGTGAATGCGGGCATATTCTGGATTCGGCACCAGCGCCTGTGCGCGTTGCCACAGTTCCTCCACCGACAAACCCGGCGTAGTGGACTGCACGATCAGTTTGGGAGACGGCTGGGGAGGCACGGACGCTGTTAGTGCGTAGAGTGCGTCTCTCACGAACTGGAACGATTGCAAGCCACCGGTAAGCGCGCACCCAAGCAGGATGACGCTGACATAGCCGCCGAGCGTTTTGTGCAGGTTGAGCCGGTGCGCACGGATGGGGAGGTTGACCGGGGTCGCATTGGCGCGCCGGCGCTTGCGCAGCGTATCCGGAATCCACACCGCCAGACCACCGACGACGAGGACGAATCCAAAAGTCATCGCAAGCGATCCGGCGACAACGCTTCCTTGTTTCAGAAAATGAAAACTGTGGAGGGCAGCCATTGCTCCGAACATGCCGCCGTAACGATCCTCGCTTCCGAGGACTTTTCCGGTACATGGATTTACGTAGTACCACCGGCCGTCGCCGAGGAGAATACGTGTGCTGGAATCCGCGTCGTCGTATATGCGGAGCTGCTTTGGTTGGCCTGCTGCTGGATTGGAAGCCCGTGCGTTGGCGATCAAGGTATCGAGCGGCAGACGCGCGTTACACGTCTGAACTTTGAGCAGACTGGGGTAGACGACCGGTTCGAGCTGCGTACGAAATAGCATGCCCGCGCCGGTCATCGCCACCATGACGACGAACAGGCCAATGCTCAGACCTATCACCCGATGTAGCTGAAGAACATTCTTACGAATAGAGAATCGCATAGGACCACCAATAAGCGGAACAAGGTTGACCTTGACAGTACGTGTTCCCGTGGTGATGCTATGAGTCCAATTCAGAAAGTTCGATAGATCCAATGGCTGACTCACTGCTCGCCGACCTCCTGATCAGCCGCCTTCGTCGAGACGGGTCCGTACCGCTACAGGTCCAGATCGCGAACGCGATCCGGGACGCGATATCCGACGGCACGCTGAAGGCCTCCACGCGTTTGCCATCGTCGCGAACGCTCGCAGCAACACTCGAGGTTTCCCGGATAACCGTCGTAACGGCTTATGAAAGGCTATCGGCCGACGGCTATCTTCGATCCGACTCTACGAGCGGCACGCTTGTCGCCGACACGCCGCCGCAATCGACGAAGCCGTCGCCACTTCGAGCGTCGACAGCGCGAACACTGTCTAAACGCGGGGAGCAACTGATACGCGCTCCAGCCGGTATACACGAGCGCAAGGGTGCATTCGTTCCTGGGGTCTGCGATACGACATGCTTTCCTTATCAGATATGGAGGCGTATCCAGAATCGCTATCTCGGGGAGCAGCACGTGGATCTCATGGGTTACTCCAATCCGGGGGGATATCTCCCATTGCGCCGCGCGCTGTCCGATTACTTGCGTGTATCGCGAGCAGTCCGAACCACCCCGGAACAGATCATCGTTACCATGGGCAGCAATCAGTCGGTCGATCTTTGTTCGCAAATTCTGGCCGATGCAGGTGATCTGGCTTATGTTGAAGACCCTTGTTATTGGGCAACACCGATTTTGTTGCGCGCCAACGGGCTGGATGTGGAGGCTATTCCTGTCGATCACGACGGCTTGCAGATCGAACGATGCGAGCGTCGGCCCCGCCTGATCGTGACGACACCTTCGCATCAGTTTCCGATGGGCGTCACATTGTCGGATGAACGGCGCGTCCAGCTGTGCGAGGCTGCGGAGCGGTGGGACGCATTCGTGCTGGAAGATGACTACGACAGTGAATTCCGATATGACCAGCGCACGCTTCCGTCTCTTCAAGGCTCCGATAAAAGCGATCGCGTCATTCTGATGGGAACGTTCAGTAAGGTCATGTATCCCGGCATGAGGCTCAGCTATATCGTCGTTCCACCCGATCTGGTCGATTCCTTTTCAGCCGCTTCGTTACGCTTGTACAGGCCAGGGCACCTTTTGTTGCAAGCAGCGATGGCCGACTTCATTGCCGATGGCCATTTCGCGAAGCACATACGGCGGATGCGCGATATCTACGGTGAAAGACATTCGGAATTACTCCGATGCCTGGATCAGAATTTTGGCGACGCGCTCGAGATGTCGCGAAACGCGGTGGGTCTGCATATGACTGTCAGGATTCGCGATCTGGTTGACTTCGACACGACCATATCGCGCTCTCTTGAGCAGAGCATTTACCTTCGCCGGCTGCATTCGTTCAATCAAGGCGATCCCGAATTCCGTGACGGATTTCTTTTGGGATTCGGCGCACTCGATGTCGAAGCCATTCGCCCTTCCGTCCAGACCTTCGCCGATATCGTCGAGCGCGTCATATCCTTTCAGGATTCGTGGTAGCGAACGCGGCGTGCGTCAAACACAAACGCATTGCCTGATTCGGGGATGCAGACAATGCGCTACTCGCCGTGTACGGCGTGTGGCAGGCCGAAGGTAAGGTACGGCACCTGATCGTGAGCAAGCTCGCCGACAAGACCGAGCTGCTCGGGACACTGCCGACGACATCGAGGGCGTTCTCCAAGATTGAAATGGCCCGAAGAAATCAGGCAAGTCACCCTTGCCAACCCGGACGCCGACAAGGTGATGGTCACCACGCAAATCAAGCTCGACAACCTCGGCAACGTTCGGGGCAGTAGCGAAGTGAATACACGCGGCGAATACGACTTGATTGCGCGTTCCATCTTCGCGCGGCTGCCTGCGGGCTCCGAACCGGTGTTCGCGCAGGCATTTCTGACAGCCAGCGGATTAGACGGCACGGGCCGCTACATACACGGCGACATCAATGACGTAGGGCATGCTTTCGCGTTCTCCAGCGTGTTCGAGCTTCCTGACTACACGCCTCTGCCCGGTCCCGGCGCCATGCGTGTCCCGAGAGGATTGGGTGGCATCAACACGATTTCGAGCGTCTTCGATGGGCTAGGTTACGGCAAACGCAGGACGCCGTTCCTGTTCAAGGCAGGACACATCAGCGAAGTCACGAAAGTAGAGTTGCCGGTCGCCATGAAGGTGTTGAGCCTTCCCAAACCCGTCACCGTCGCTTCGCCGTTCGGTACGTACACGTCTTCCTATGCCGTCGAAGACAGGACCATCACCGTGACGCGGACGCTCGATCTGACCTCGAAGACGCCGTATTTGCAGCCGGATCAGTGTCCCGACCTCGGAAAAATGGCTACGTCGATCAAGCACGATCTTGCAGCGCAGATCGTTTATCAATGATTGCCTCGCCGAGGCGGCGAAGCACCGCGCGGCACGGCACGGCACGGATTGGTTGCTTGGCCTACGTGTTGATGTCCACGCATCTCCGTTGGGTCAATTCTGGGCGAACGTCAACACCCGCGCACATTGAAACACCTGCCCGTTACCAGCAAATGGCGACTCGCTTACCTGGACATTACGTCCCGAGAGTGATGTATGGAGCGCAACATCCTTACGTCTAGCCTCGATTGGCCACCACTGGCGGCAAACGCACCAAGCACGTTTGTGCCGCGAGCCATGACCTCCAGGCCCTCGAGCGCGGCAAGAATAGCGCCAGCACACCGTACTCCATATGCTAGATAGTCGACCACGCCACCGCCGCCCCCACCCGCTTCGACTCGGCGTATCCGCGGACTTCGTGCGGACTCTGATCGCAACGCTGGATCTGCTCGCGCCCGGCGTCGTGGCTCCGGTACGAAAAATATTTTTTGACGGCACACCACGCGCAAACGATTGCCCTCAACAACGAACCTATATCATTCGTGTACCGTTCAGATAATAAGGATAGCCACTAGATTCAGGCATGAAATGATCATTCAAATGAAATACCGGCGATTGGTGATCTCCCCACAACGGAGCCACGCCTACGGACATCCCACGTGCGCGGTCCCGCTCGTGCACCTCCTCGATATCGCCCTGCCCGGGGCGTCGAGACGCAGCTATCCAAACGACATCGTTCGTCTTGTTTACCGACACATAATATCAAGCGAGTTCGATCGTCGGTGCCGCCCATGACGCAACTGGTTGGCGGAGCCCATGGCTTGCTCGAAATGCGAGCGACCTTTCAAATCGCTCGCCTACTCGCGAGGGACTGAACGCGCTGCGCTGTCGGTGCGAGACGAGATCGCAACCGCACGCCACAGGCGATTTCCACCGACGCACGCGACGCACCGTCCATCGCACGAATATGATGCTAGTCAGACCAAGGTTTTCAACGCAATTGTCTCTACTCAGGGCACTTGCCGCAACGCTGTGCGCATCGCTGATCGCAATCGTATGGTTGATGGCCAGTTGCGCCGAAGGCCACCGGATCGCCTCCACCAAGCAGCGAGCGAGTGACGCGTGCGAAGCGATCGCTTCCCACTACACGCTGTCGTTACTGCACTCGACGGAGCCGAACGCTCAACTGTTGCACGACGTCCTCAACGCCGCCCTTGCCGTATCCGCTGGTATCGAAGGAGGCTTCTGGAGGGCTACCGCGTCTCGTTCCACGCCGCCGTCGAGTGCATCGGAGAAAACCGGCGGGTTCTTGGCTTACGCGTTTCCGTCCTACCCAGGCAGCGGCATCAAGCGCGACATTCCGGAGGCGGAAACGCCGCTGATTCTGAGCGCGCTCTCCGCAGCGTCCACCGACACTCGTCCTGCCACCGAAATAGTCGGACGAAATCGCGAGGCGGTCATCGCGACCGCGTGTCCCGTGAACGGACATACCGGGCTCTACGCGTGGACGCTTACGCGCGCGCAATCGATGTTGGTCCGTGACGGCGACGCCATCGTATTGACATTCGCCGTCGTTCTGGCGGCTCTGTTCGCCGTTTCCTTGTATCTCGCCTTCGCACTGGACGCATGGCGCCAGAAACTGGTAAGGCTCGACGCGGCGCTCTCGAACGACGCCGCCGAATCGGCCGGCAGTATCCGCTGCCCGGGCGAACCGGAACTAGATCGGATCGCGCATGCAATCAACCGCTGGATTGCGCGTGACCGCGATGCTCGCGAGCAGGCGAGCGAACTGGAAACACGCCTCGCTCAGGCTCATCGGGTCGCGCTGCTCGGCACACTGGCCGCCGAGGTTGCCCATGAAATTCGCAATCCGGCTGGTGCGATGCGATTGAAAGCCGAGAACGCGCTGGCCGGCGATGCCGTCCGGCAGCAATCGGCGCTGCGCTCGATTTTGGGCCAGATCGAGCGCGTCGAAATCCAGGTATCGAGACTCCTGGCGCTCACCCAGCCCGTTACGCCGCGCACGGAGCCGGTCGATCCAGCCACGTGGCTTCCGGAAAGCGTGCAGACACACGACGAGCTCGCGCGCAGCCAGGATGTCGCGTTGACGGTGGCCTGCAATATGCCGGCGGCATCCACCGGCGAAACGACCGATCTCCCCGTATTCGATCCCGCCCAGATGCGTCGTGCGCTCGACAATCTGATCGTCAATTCGCTGGCGCACGTTCGCCCGGGCGGCAAGGTTCACATCGAGGCCAGCCATCGAGCTTCGCCATGCGGCATGCGCTTCGTGCTCGAAGTCGCCGACGACGGCCCCGGCGTTGCCGAAACCCAGCGCGCGCGCATCTTCGAACCCTTCGTCAGCGCGCGGCCCGGCGGCTGCGGGCTGGGTCTCACTCTGGTTCGAGAGATTGCATCGTCGCACGGCGGTAATGCCTATCATGCCGCCACCCCTACTGCCTGCTTTGTCATCGATATCCCATGGCGACCATCCTGTTGATCGACGACGACGATGCCTTCTGCGAAGGATTGTCCGAAACGCTGACCGATCTCGGTTACGAAACCCTATGTACCGGCACGGGCGAGCACGCGCTCGCCTGCGTCGAACAAGGTCTGCAACCCGCATGCATATTCCTCGACATCAGGTTGCCCGACATGGACGGAATAGCCGTGCTCGAGAAACTGCGGCGCGTCCATCGACTCGCGACGGTACCCGTCGTGGTACTGACCGCCTATGCCCGCAGCGGCAACACTATCGCTGCCATGCGCCTCGGCGCCTTCGACCACTTGACGAAGCCGGTCGGTCGCGACGATATCTCGAGCCTGCTCGAGCGCATCTTCGCCGCCCATCTGCCGTCCGATGCCGCTTCCAATGCGCAGGCGAATGTCGACGCATTCGACGAGCCTGGCGATTCGGAGCCACGCTTGCTTGGCATCAGCGCGGCGATGCGCGAAGTACAAAAATGCATCGGCCGCGCCGCGGCGTCGGACGCGACCGTTCTCGTCACCGGGGAAACGGGAACCGGCAAGGAAGTCGCGGCCAGGGTACTCCACGTTGCGTCATCGCGTAGCGCTGGCCCGTTCGTCGCCGTCAATTGCGCCGCGATTCCTCATGAGCTTCTCGAAAGCGAGCTCTTCGGCCATTGCAAAGGCGCTTTCACGGGCGCCACGGCTGCACGGACGGGCCGAATCGTCGAAGCCGACGGCGGCACGCTTTTTCTGGACGAGGTCGGCGACATGGCGACCTCCATGCAGGCTAAGCTGCTGCGCGTCCTGCAGGAACAGCAAGTCACCCCGCTCGGCGTCAACCGGTCCATTTCGGTGAACGTCCGCGTGATTGCGGCAACCCACCGAAACCTGCGGACCATGGTTGCGAACGGAACGTTTCGCGAAGACCTGCTTTATCGGCTAAACGTCATACCCATTCATCTGCCGCCGCTGCGCGAGCGGCTGGCCGATATCCTGCCGCTCGCAGTCCATTTTCTCGACACGACGTCGAGCTCGGGCACAACGAAGCGGCTGTCCGTTCAGGCAGAGCGCCGCTTGATCGCGTATGCGTGGCCAGGCAACGTACGCGAACTGCGCAACGTGATCGCACGCGTGAATGCGCTCGCGCCCGGAGCCGTCGTCACCGAACGCGATCTCGCGTTTCTCGACGAGCCGGGTGTCCCGTCGCGCGACCCGCTGCTACCGGCCGCGATGCTCAATCGTCCGCTGTCGGAAGCACTCGCCGCCATCGAGCGCGAGATGATCCTGCGCACGCTGGGCCTCACCGGCGACAATCGCGCGGAGGCAGCGAAGCGGCTCGGCATCAGCCGTCAGTCTCTGTACACGCGCATGGCGAACCTCGACATCGGTTAGCGTCCGAATTCCGGACACGCTTGTCCGGGCGCGTTGACACGCTCGCTGCCGCACTGCCGGCAAAGCCTTGTCCGACGGCACCCTTTATGTGGCACACCGCTTGCATGTATTTCCCGGGAACGATCTCGCAGATCGCGCCGGGCATGCCGTGCTCCACCCTTCGCGAACGGCCGCGAAGCAATCGAAGCACGGCACCGGTCCCTGCGTGGTCGCGATATCGACAACGGGGGCGCGGATAAGCGTGGACGCATGTCGACGCCTTCCCGACCCCGACGTTCATAACAAGCACAGCCACAACCGCCCGACTAGGGCGAACTACAGGGGAAGACCAAACATGAGCTTTGGACAATTGACCGTGCGAATGAAACTCGCGCTGACCTTCGGCATGATGGCCGTGCTGGTGGTTCTGGTTTCGGTGCTCGCACTCGGTGCGCTCGGGGACGCGAACGACAGCTTCGCCAGCTACGTCGACGGCGCGCGTGCACGCGCGGAGTTGACGGAGAAAATTCGTGCGGCGGTACTTCGGCGTGCGACCGCCGTGCGTAATCTCGTGCTCGTGACGAAGCCCGACGATATCGAAGCAGAACGCGTTGCGATGACACAGGCGCACGAGGAAGTGCAGGCACGGCTTCGCCAACTGAACGAAGCAATCGCCACGAATCCCGACGTGACGGCGAAGGCCCGTGCGCTGGTGGCCGAGATCAACCGCATCGAGTCAAGATATGGCCCGGTGGCCGTCGCGATCGGCGACGCTGCGTTGCATGGCCAGCGCGACCAGGCGATCGCGATGATCGTCGATCAGTGCCGGCCGCTGCTGAACGAACTCGTCGCGGCAACTGGCACCTATGTCGATTTCGCGAGCAATCGGGCGACTGAAAGCAAGCAGGCGTCCGTGCAACAGTACGGCAGACACCTCGCTCTGCTGATCGGCATCTGTCTCGCTTCAGTCGCGGTCGCCGCCGTTGCAGCGTTCCTGATCACGCGCAGCATGACACGTGCGCTCGGCGCGGAGCCCGGCGACCTGAGCGACGTCACGCGCCGCGTCGCGGCCGGCGACCTCGGCACCGTCGATGGCGCCGCGGCCGCGCCGCGGGGCAGCGTGCTCGCGTCAATGGGAGAGATGCAGGCGAGCCTCGTCCGGCTGATCGGGCAAGTCCGTACTGCCGCGGACGGCATCGCGACGGGATCCAGTCAGATCGCGGCGGGCAACCAGGACCTGTCGTCCCGCACGGAGCAACAGGCGGCGGCGTTGCAGGAGACGGCATCGAGCATGGAACAACTCACCGCCACCGTGCGTCAGAACGCGGAGAGCGCGCAACATGCGAGCGCCCTGGCCGGCGGTGCGTCGGACGTTGCGCACAAGGGCAGCGCGGTGGTAAGTCAGGTCGTGGAAACCATGACCGACATCAGCCATAGCTCTTCGAAGATAGCCGAGATCACCGGGATCATCGAAGGCATCGCGTTCCAGACCAATATTCTCGCGCTGAACGCCGCCGTGGAATCTGCCCGTGCGGGTGAGCAGGGTCGCGGCTTCGCCGTCGTGGCGAGCGAAGTGAGAAGCCTCGCGCAACGTTCATCGAGTGCAGCCAAGGAAATCAAGGCGCTGATCGGCGCATCCGTACAGAAGATTCAGGACGGCTCGCGTTTTGCCGACGATGCGGGCCACACGATGGCCGAAGTGACGAAAGCCGTGGCGCGCGTGACGGACATCATGGGCGAAATCGCCGCGGCGTCCTCCGAACAAAGTCGCGGAATCGAACAGGTCAACATCGCGATCACGCAGATGGACGAAGTCACGCAACAGAACGCGGCACTGGTGGAAGAAGCAGCGGCCGCGTCGAAGTCGCTCGAAGATCAGGGCCATCGATTGACCGAGGCAGTCTCGTTCTTCCGCGTCGGATCCGCGGATAGCCACGCATACGAGCAGCCGGCGGCGCACCGGGGTGCAATAACCATGGCGATCGTGCCACGGCCGGTTCGAGCCGGCCGCACGCCTGTGGCGGAGGCAAAAACACCGTCGCCCCGTGTCGCGGCGAACACTGCATCAGACTGGACCGCCTTTTGATACGGCGCGAACCATTCCGTTTTCGGAACATGCGATGACAGAACCCAAAGCGACCGTATCGGATGAGCCGCGCTGCGACGACGATGAAGAAGCCGCAGTGCCGGTGCCGGTCACGTTCCTGCGCGGCGATGAGGAGAACGGTATCGAGATCGCGTTTCGGACACGCCTTCTCGAACTCGCTGCCGCGGTGGTAGCGGCTTGTGTCCGAGCAACCGGTCGCAGTGTCGAAGAAGCGGCAATTGAATTGACCGCGCTTGTACAGCGCGCACCAAGCGAAGGCCAGCCGGCATCGTCCGCACAGGAAATTCGTGTCGCCGCGCATCTCGCCGGCGACTCCATCTGCATGACGACCCAAGCCGTCGGCACCGCGGCGCGGGTGACAGGTATCGCAGGCCGGATCGCCACGACCTCCGCGAACGGAACAGCGGCATCGAGCAGATCGACGACACGATCCCTCTGGCGTGCGAGGCCTCATGGCCGGACGCGACATTGGTGGAAGAGGCGGCGGTCAACTCGAAGCCCTTCGAACACCGGCCGTCCTTAATCGGGACGAGAACGACATCCTCGCATGTGCGAGCGCACGCGACGGGCGACTGAAACGCCAATTGATTCGGCTCGAACCATCCTATTTGGGGAGCATGACATGACGGAAGCAGTTGAAATCGGGTACGTCGCATCCGTATGCGATGGCGCCGACCAAGCGACCACGCAGGTATTTGTCTCCTTCGTGCTCGACAACGAGGAATACGGAATCGATATCTCGAGTGTCCGAGAGATTCGCCCCTATATAGAACCGACGCCCGCCACCGATGCGCCACCATTCGTCAAGGGCACAATCAATCTGCGCGGCCTTGTCATACCGATCGTCGATCTACGAACGAAGTTCTCGCTGAACCCGGCCAACGACGCCGTACCGACCGCCATCATCGTACTCAATGATGCAGAACAGGCGATCGGTCTGATCGTCGACTCAGTGAGCGGCGTCGTCGATGTCGATCTCTCTGCTCGCCGCCCTGCGCCGGCGTCCGGGACCGCATTGCAAATGGAATTCATCGCGAGTCTCGCCATCCACGAAGGAGACGACGCCGAACAAGTGATAATCCTGCTCGACATCGACCGACTGATGGAAACGATTGATGTCGGCGCGCACGGGAACTGTCAGCGCGTGGATCCAGAGTGAATCGTGCGTCGCACGATTGTCCTACTCCGCGACTGCGCCGAGGCGTGCGGGCGGCCCTCTGAACGAAGTTGAGGCTTGCATCCCGCACGCCGTGTCGGACATGTGATTGGCGCGGCGTATTCCACGCGCCCGCCTCTCCGCCCATTTCAAGCCATTGATCCGCGCCTCGATCCGGGTTCCGGCCCGGTCGATCCAAGGTCCGCTGTTTGATCGGATATGTAATTCCGTGATCGACCGACTTCGCGATCATTTAACAGATATTAAAGCGATGACTGAAGACAAGCAGCGATCGCCGACATGGCGGCCCATCCAGTTTTTGCCGATCCTGTTCTATCTGGTCGACGCTCAACTGGACGAAGCCCGGGCGACCCACGACAAATTGACCCGACACATCATGGAAGAACGCATGCCGGACCGTGCAATGCTCGAGCGAGTCAGGCATTGCTACACCGAGCAACGAAAGCTGTTGCCGATTCAATACGAGCAATTCATGCGTTGGCAATGGGAAGCCACGGCTGCGGAGCAACGGGAAATGCTGAGTCGGGCCGGTGCGCACGCGGATCAACTCTCCGCGCTATTCAATTCGCTCATCGCGTTGCTCGACGGGCTGTCCCAGGCAACATCCGGCGTCAAGAGGCCGAACGATTCGTCGACGTTCGCCTAACCTCGATTTGAGCCGGCGCCATGACAACATCGATCAGCGTCGGCGGCACGAACGTGCCTTGCGCACAGCCCTCCGGCATCGGCAGTTGCTCGACCTTGCGGCCTTTCTCGCGCATCGCGGCGACGTGCGCGTCGATGCCGCGCTTCGCGTCGAGGTCGATCACCGGACCCACGTCGATCGACAGACGGTCCGGATTGCCCACGGCCAGTTCGCGCATCGCACCCGTCAGCATCTCCAGCGTGCGGTCCGCTACATCGTCCTGCAGACAAAGAACGCGCAACGCGGAACACCGTTGACCGGCGGAGTCGAACGACGATTGCAGCACGTCCGCCACCACCTGCTCGGCCAGTGCCGACGAGTCGACGATCATCGCGTTCTGGCCCCCGGTTTCTGCGATCAGCGGGATCGGCTTGCCGTCCGGATCAAGGCGGCCCGACAGCGTCTTGTTGATGAGGCGCGCGACTTCGGTCGAACCGGTGAACATCACCGCGCGGGTACGCGGGTCGGCCACCAACGCGGCGCCTACTGTTTCACCGTTGCCCGGCAGCAGTTGCACCGCGCCGGCCGGCACGCCGGCTTCACGCAGAATGCGCACGGCTTGCGCGGCGATTAGCGGCGTCTGTTCGGCCGGCTTCGCGAGCACCGTGTTGCCTGCTGCCAGCGCGGCGGCCATCTGGCCCATGAAAATCGCCAGCGGGAAATTCCACGGGCTGATACAGACCACCGGACCGAGCGGACGGTGCGTATCGTTCGAGAACTCGTCGCGGATCTGCGTGGAGTAGTAGCTCAGGAAGTCGATCGCTTCGCGAATTTCCGCGACCGCGTTCGCCAGCGACTTGCCGGCTTCACGCACCACCAGACCCATCAGGGTATGCATCTGCGCTTCGAGCAGATCAGCGGCACGCGCGAGGCAATCGGCGCGTGCATCGACCGGCGTGGCCTGCCAGATCGGTGCGGCGGCCACAGCATGCGCGAGCGCGGCGCTCACGTGATCCGCGGTCGCTTCGACAACCGTGCCGACGAGGTCGCGCTGATCTGCGGGGTTGCGCACGTCGCGCGCGGCGCCCACCACGATTTCATTGTCTTCGAGCATCGACGCGGCGCGCCACGGATGATGCGCGCTCGCGAGCAACGCCGACGACAGCGACGCCAGGCGACGCTCGTTCGACAGATCGAGGCCCATCGAATTGAGACGCTCGGCGCCGTATAGATTGCGCGGCAGCGGAATCTTCGCGTGCGGCGCGCCGAGCGGCACGACCCTCGAGGCTTCTTCCACCGGATCGGCAACGAGGTCCTTGATGGCCACGCTTTCATCGGCGATACGGTTCACGAACGACGTATTCGCGCCGTTTTCCAGCAAGCGGCGCACGAGATACGCGAGCAGCGTTTCGTGTGTGCCCACGGGCGCATACACGCGGCACGGACGGTTCAGCTTGTCGCGGCCCGTGACTTCTTCGTACAGCGGCTCGCCCATGCCGTGCAGGCACTGGAACTCGTACTGGCCAGGATAGTAGTTCTGGACCGCGAGGTGATAGATCGAGGACAGCGTATGCGCGTTGTGCGTCGCGAACTGCGGATAGACGGCATCCGGCGCGCCGGGCAGTTTCTTCGCGCACGCGAGGAACGACACGTCCGTATAGATCTTGCGCGTGTACACCGGATAACCTTCGAGGCCATCCACCTGCGCGCGCTTGATTTCCGTATCCCAGTACGCGCCCTTCACGAGGCGCGCCATGATGCGGTGACGGCTGCGGCGCGCGAGATCGACGATGTAGTCGATCACGAACGGACAACGCTTCTGATATGCCTGCACGACGAAGCCGATACCGTTCCAGCCTTGCAGTTCGGGATCGAAGCACAACGCTTCGAGCAGATCGAGTGAGATTTCGAGGCGGTCCGCTTCTTCGGCATCGATATTCAGGCCGATGTCGTAGCGGCGCGCCAGAATGGCGAGCGAGCGCACGCGCGGCAGCAACTCATTCATCGTGCGCTCGTGCTGCGAGCGCGAGTAGCGCGCGTGCAGCGCGGACAGCTTGATCGAGATGCCCGGGCCTTCGTAGATACCGCGGCCGCCTGCCGCCTTGCCGATTGCGTGGATCGCCTGTTCGTACGAGTCGTAGTAGCGCTGCGCGTCGGCTTCCGTCGTCGCGGCTTCGCCGAGCATGTCGTACGAGTAGCGGAAACCGCGCGCTTCGAGCTTGCGGCTGTTCGCCGGCGTTTCCGAAATGTTTTCGCCCGTGACGAACTGCTCGCCCATCAGGCGCATCGCCATATCGACGCCCTTGCGGATCAACGGCTCACCGCCCTTGCCGATCATGCGCGTGAGCGCCTACGAAAGACCCGTTTCGCTATTGGTCGTCACCAGCTTGCCTGTGATCATCAGGCCTCACGTCGCCGCGTTCACGAACAGCGACGGCGCATGGCCGACGTGCGAGCGCCAGTCGCCCTTGCTGATCTTGTCGCGAATCAGCGCGTTGCACGTGGCGCGATCGGGAATGCGCAGTAGCGCTTCAGCCAGACACATGAGCGCCACGCCTTCCTGGCTCGACAGCGAGAACTCGTGGATCAGCCCTTCGACGCCACCGCCCGAGCTTTTCGCGCGCAGTGCTTCGACGAGACGCGTCGCGAGCTTTTCGGCCTCCGCCGATACGTTCGGCGACAGACGCGCTTGTCCGATCAGGAACGGCAAACATTCCGCCTCAGGACGGCGGTACGCAGCGGTGATCGCCGTGCGCAGAACCGACTGCGGCTGCACGTTCTGCGCGAAGTCGAGGAAAGGGAAGGGCCTATCGGTCACTTCAACGATGGCTTGAATATTGTCTTCGGGCTCGTCGACACCATTTTCGGCAGACAGCTCAGGAGGAAGTTGACCACTTTCGATTTTCTCCAGATACGAGAAGATTGCTTGCTTTATCAGCCAATGAGGCGGGCGCGCAACGCGTGTGACCGACTCTTTCAGCCTAGCTCGAAGCTGCTCGTCAACCTTTACGCCTGGAGATGACCCGCTTTCGTGGACACGATCTATCCTGTCAAGAAGGAGGTGCGGATCATGTCCAAATACCGAGCGCCCTATGCACCGGAATTTCGGCAACAGATCGTGGACCTGGTTCATGCCGGGCGTCGCCCCAAAGAACTAGCCAAGGAGTGCGGTCCGAGCACGCCGACCATCTACGGCTGGGTTGCCCAGGCCGATCGTGACGCCGGCATACGACACGACGGATTGACCTCCGCCGAACGCGAAGAGCTATCGCGTCTGCGCCGCGAGAACCGCCAGCTCAAGCTTGAGCGCGAGATCCTGGCAAAAGCCTCGGCCTGGTTTGCGAGGGAGACCGGAACGCTGCCCGACAAGGGTTCGAGTTCATGAAAGCGAATCAGGCCACCTGGCCTATTGCGACGATGGCACGGCTGCTGGGGGTCTCTGCCAGCGGCTTCTACGCCTGGCGTCGACGAGCGCCCTCGGCGCATGCTTGCAGTGATGCCGATCTGTCGGCCCGCATCCGGGCCATCTATGCCGGCTCACGCGGCACCTACGGCGTGCCCCGCGTTCATGCGGAGCTTGCTGAGCAAGGTATCCATGTCGCGCGCAAACGGGTCGCACGACTGATGCGCATTGCAGGTCTGCGTGGCGTGAGCCGGCGCAAATGGATCACCACTACACAACGACAAGCCGGGGCACGCGCCGCACCAGACTTGGTGCAACGGCACTTCAACGCCGATGCGCCGAATCGTCTGTGGGTCGCCGACGCGACCTTCGTACCGACCCGCGCAGGCTTTCTCTATCTGGCCGTGGTGCTGGACGTGTTCAGTCGCCGTATCGTCGGCTGGGCGATGGGCCGCCACCTGCGCACGGAACTGATGCTCAAGGCCTTGGATATGGCGCTGGCGCAATGCCACGCCAAGGGCGTCATTCACTATTCCGATCAAGGTTGCCAATACACCTCCCTGGCGTTTGGGCAGCGTTGCCGCAAGGCCGGCGTGCGCCCATCCATGGGCTCTGTGGGCGACTGCTTCGATAACGCCATGTGCGAGTCGCTCTTCGCCACGCTCGAATGTGAATTGCTCGCGCGCACGCGCTTCGAAAACCACGAGCAAGCCAGCCGCGCGATCTTCTCATTCATCGAAGGCTGGTATAACCCGCATCGCCGCCACAGCAGCCTTGGCTATCGCTCGCCGATCATCTACGAGCAGATCCACCGCGAACAAAACCGAACATACTCGCCGAGCGAGTTGCCCACCGCCGGCCAGCGTCATGGTCGTGATAGGCGACCCGCTGGCCGGCCGTGGACAACTCGCAGCGCCACGTCAAACGGAGGAACCCCACCTGCTTAAAATTTAACTGCCCAACCGTTCACGGAAACGGGTCAGCCTCAGCCCAAAGTTGTGCTTGCCATATTGATCAGAATGAAAATATGTTGAAATTGTTTAGCAAACTTCAGAAGTTATGCCGAATGCCCGCGCGGACCGCAACTTGATTGCCCGTCGAGGAGGGCGTTAAGAATGTCAGCGCGGCTACCGCTGCTTTTCCAGTTGAATCAATCCCCGTTGCGTGCTCCCACGACGTCGTTGCATAGAGCAGAGTCCGCTTGGAAAGGTTGTACCAGGCACCCGCGTTAAGTTGCAGGTACTTCGCGGTTTCGGCTTTGGTGTAGTCGTATGACGTTCCCAGCATGAAAGCGGGCGTTACATTGTAGGTAGCGAGGGCTTCGAAATTGTTGAACGTCGCCGTCCCGGAGAATGGCGTCGATGACGTGCGAACCACGTTTTCGAACCGGGTGTTCGTATAGGTGAAGCCGATCAGTGCTTGCCCCAGTCGATAGTTGATACCGGCACCGGCGACCTGCAAAGCTCGCGCGGACGTGTAGCCGCTGAATGTCGGGTTGGTGATCGGATTGACGAAGATACCTCCCGCGACCGGAGCCGCGGATGCGTCATAGATGGATGTGGCCGGATTGTCTATGCGCGAGAAGACGGCCGCAGCACTGAGCGCATTACCCGCATAACTGAGACTAACGGACTCCTTCTTCCCGTTCGAGAAATCACCCGAGACGCCCCCAAAGCTGAACAACGTCGAAACTTTGAATCCCGCATAAATCGGCGAGACATACTTGATCGAGTTGCTCAGCGAATAATCGCCCCACACGTTGTCGACATCTGCCGCATGCGCCGCGAGGATGCCACCGAGGCGGCTCGACGCAGACAAACCGATCAACGAATCGAGAACTAAATCATACTGACGGCCCATCGTCACAGTGCCGAACGGCGACCCCATGCCAACGTAAGCCTGTCGCCCGAACAGGCGGCCACCGTTATTCATTGTTCCTCTGTTGATGTCGAAGCCATTCTCCAGACGCGCCAGCGCACTGTACCCGCCGCCAAGGTCTTCTTTTGTGAGGAAGCCCCATTTGCTGCTACCAAGCGCGCCATTCGATGCCTGAATATTGCTGTGCCCACCTTGATTATTGGTGTAGGTAATACCGTCGTCCACCGTCCCATACAGCGTAACCGTGCTCTGCGCATGGGTTCCCGCTGCAGCCGAGATGAACATCGCTGCAAGACATACCTTTTTCATTTGTGCTCCTAACCTGTGGCGTGAATCTTATTTAATACTGATACGGTCAATTTAGTAATACGAATTATGTGATTGATGAGACTGAATCGAAATCGATGCAAAGCCCTGAGCAACAACATCCAGGTGCGGATAATCTAAACGCTCTCCAGCCTGGAAAAATCCACCGATGCCACCGCCTCTTGCTCCACCTCTTTCGCCAGTAGAAACACCGGTGCGCAAATGCCCGACACCAGATGCATCACCCGCTCGTCGGTATGTTCGTAAGCATGCCGGTGATGCAGAAGATTGAGCGATCCGATTACACTGCCCGCGCCCCAGATGGGAAGGTTGAGCACCGAGTGCAGGCCGCGCTCGATCAGCAGTTCCGCTTCGGAAAACACGGAGCGGATATCGGCCTCGTTGTTGCCGATGTAGTGTCGCCCCTGGTCCAACACTCGCGCCGACCAGGGGCCCTTGCCCGTGGCCTTGAAGCCGCCCGGCGGACTCACGGTTTCATCGGTTGAGAAGATGCGACGCATCAGGCGCTGATCCTTCAGGTACACCAGACCCGTCAGCAGGCTGTAGCCGAAGACAGATTCAGCAAGACGCGAAATGACGGACCACTGCGCCTCGGCGCCTTCGGCCTGGCCCAACCCGCACGCGGCCTGTGCGAGGCCCTCCAATGTCTGCTCAAGTGTCATTCGTTGATGCCCTCCAAGGTCATGCCTTGCGTGTTTTTGCCGAAGAACAGAATGCCCAGCCCGCCGACAAAGAGCACAGCGGTGATCAGCACGAACACCCCGCCGAAGCCCAGCACCGGATAGGCGGCGCCGACGATGGTGGGCGAAGCGATCGATCCGATACGGGCGAGCGCCGAAGCCGTGCCCATGCCGGTAGCGCGAATGGAGGTGGGATAGATCTCGGCCGTGTAGGTGTACTGGCCGGCGATCACGCCGTTCATGCCGAAGGACAGCAGCATGCTGTAGAGGACAATTTCCGTATCACCCGCGGCAAAAGCCAGCCCCAGCGCGGCCAAACATGCGACCAGCATGTAGGCCAAAATTGTATATTTGCGGCCGATCTTGTCGTTCAGATAGGCTGCGGAGTAGTAGCCGGGAATCTGCGCCAGATAGATCAGGATGGTGAACGAGAAGCTCCTGGTGATGGTAAAGCCCTTGGTCACCAGAAGACTGGGAATCCAGACCAGGAAGGCGTAGTAGCAAAAAATGACGGCAATCCAGAACACCCAGACCACGATCGTGGTGGTGAGGTATTGCGGCTTGAACAGAACGCCCAGCCGCCCAAAGAAACTGTCTCGCCCGTCGGCGCTGGACGGTGTCGCATGGTGCGGGCCTTTTTCCGGGTCCGGCAAAGGCCGACCCGTGGCGCTTTTTACTTGAGCCTCGATGGCGTCGCACACGCGCGCCGCTTCGTCATGGCGGCCCACATCTTCGAGCCAGCGCGGCGACTCGAACAGCGCGCGCCGCATCCACAGCAGGAGCACCACCGGTAGCGCCGCGATAACCATGAGATAGCGCCAGCCACCGGGACCCGTCGGCACAACCAGATAGCCCAGCAGCGCGGACAGCACGAAGCCGAATGAGAAGAACCCAGCCAGTGCTCCCGTGAAGCGGCCACGGTAGCGGCTGTTGACGAACTCCGTCAGATATGGCGCGACAATGGCGCCTTCGGCCCCCATACCGACACCAGCGATCATGCGCAGGATGTAGAATTCATGGAAGTTCGTCGCGAATGCGTTGGCGAAGGTGGCGACACAAAAGAGCACCAGCGACCACATCATCACCACCTTGCGTCCGAAGCGGTCGCCCAACAGGCCCGACAGCAGCGCACCGACCAGGAAGCCGACATAGGTGCTGCTGGCGATCCAGCCCGCCTGACCGCCGGTCAGGTCCCATTTCGCGCGCAGCGACGGCAGGATGAAGGCGATGATCCCCGCATCCAATGCTTCAAAGGCCAGCCCCAGCCCGCCGATGATGAGAAGTTTGAAGTGAAAGCGGCTGAACGGCAAACGCTCTAGGCGTTCCGATACGGTGTACATGGATTGTTCTCAAGGACGATGGGTGGATGTCGATCAGAGGCAGTTCTTATGGATGACGCCGTCCTGCATGACGAGCTTGATGGCCGTGTCATGCCGGGTCAGCAATCCAATGTCATCGAGCGGATTACCGTCAATCAACAGCAGATCGGCATAGGCTTGCTCCGCAACCTCGCCCAGCAGACCCGCGTGGTTCAGGATCTCGGCGCTGATCAGCGTCGCCTGCTGGATCGTCTTGGCATTGCCGAGGACCTTGGCGCGCAACAGCAGTTCTTCCGACTGCATGTGGTGCGTTTCGCCCAGCAGGTCGGAGCCGTAGCCCATCTTCACGCCTACCTTGTCCAGCACCTTCAGCGCCTCCAGGCCGTTGGTGCGCACCCCGGCTATCTTGCGCACCGATTCGGGCGGCAGGCCGTACTTGGGGCCGTCGTTGGCCAAGCCCTCGTACGTAATGAGCGTGGGCACCATGTAGGCACCTTTCTCCTTCATCAGTTTGGCCGTGGGCTCATCCACCAGGTTGCCGTGCTCGATGGTGCGCACGCCACACTGGATGGCGCGCGTAATGGCCTTGGGTGTATAGGCGTGTGCCATGACATAGGTGTTGGCGTTGCCTGCCTCTTCCACGATGGCGCGCAGTTCAGTCTCGGAAAAACCCATATTGGTAATCGGATCATTGGGAGAGGCCACGCCGCCGGAGGCCATCACCTTGATCTGCGATGCACCTTTCAGGATTTCCTCGCGGACCGCGAGGCGACAGGCATCGACGCCATCCACCACGCGGGCAATGTTGCCGATCTTGTAGGCGCACGCACAGGGGTCTTCGAGGATGTCATTGCGGGCGCGGAAGTCGCCATGCCCGCCGGTCTGGGACAAGGCCTTGCCGGCGCAGAACAGGCGTGGCCCGACTACCTGCCGGGTTTTCACCGCCTCGGCCAGCGCCCAGTCGGCACCGCCGGCGTCGCGCACTGCGGTAAAGCCGCGGTCCAGCATGCCCTTCATAATCGGCAGGGCCCGCAGCAGCGCTAGCGCGTTGGGCATGCGGGCGACTGCGCCCAGGTTAAAAGACGAGGCCATCACATGCACGTGACAGTCGATCAGGCCGGGCATCAGGGTCATACCGTTGGCGTCGATTTCCAGCGCGCCTTCGCACGCCAGCTCGGTACCTCCTATTTTCTGGATGATGCCGCCCTGGATCAGCACAGCATGAGTAAAATGCAATTCAAGATTTCGGGTGTCGAGAATCCTGGCATTTCGGATAAGAGTCGGTTGCATAATTTTTTGATTCGCTAGGCGCAGCTATCGTTGTGTTCACGTTGAACATTAGTGACGACAAAAAGCAGCGTCTGCGTGTTTCTTGGCCAGCTTTCTGCCAAATAGTTCTACCCTCATGAGTAACACTCATACAAGCTATGCGAAGACGTTGCCCTACCATCTCGGAGCTGAATGCCTTCATCGTTTCGGCACGGCATTTGTCCTTTTCGAAGGCAGCGAAAGAACTCTTTGTGACGCAAAGTGCGGTCAGCAGACATATTGGAGAGCTTGAGGGGTACCTCGGGCATCTGCTTTTCATCCGGTCCCGAAATGGCCTGGCTCTAACCCATATCGGCGAAAACTATCTTAAGCAGGTGCGACCCGCCCTACAGACTTTGGAAAGCGCCACCACGCAGGTGATGTCCACCGCCAAGGGCACCCATTTGCTAAATCTGTCGGTGGCTCCCACCTTTGCAGCCAACTGGCTGCTCTGCAGGCTGGAGGGATTCAGGTCGCTCAACGCAGACGTCTCCATCAACTTCGTGCGTTATCACACCATCGACAGCATGGAGGCCGGTCCTGACTATGACGCATCGATTCAATACGGCTACGGAGACTGGACAATTGCAGAGGCCACCTATCTCATCGGCAAGGAAACCAGCGTGGTATGTTCACCGGCCTATCGGGACCGATGTGCCATCAAACACTTCATTGATCTGAAAGACTGCACGCTGCTGCAGCACAACGAGATTCCGTCAGCCTGGGAAGACTGGTTTATCGCTTACGTCGGCGAGCACAAGAGCGCCCGTATCGGCCCTGGTTTCAATCTGTTCACCTTGATCATTCAGGGCGCCGTCTCCGGGCTGGGCGTTGCGCTGGTTCCTTCCTGCCTGGTGAAGGACGCATTGACCAGTGGGCAACTAATCGAGCCTTTTAAGCAGCGCTTCGAGAGCCCGCTCGGCTACTACCTATGCGCGCCCAACTGGCGCAGCAATATGGAGAGCTATCAGCGATTTGGCGAGTGGCTGCGCCATGAGTGCCACCACGCCGACCCAACCCAGAGCCCGTTCACCGAAGAGGAAGAATTGGAGATGCAGCAATGTCGCTATTGTCAGCAGCGCCAAAAGGGAAGCCCGTAGACCTCCGGCGCGCATTGACTCAAGATTATCGCTACCAAGCGGTGCTTATCTGGCCAACAACCCGCTTCAATTCGATGCTGGCACCGTAAAGGCGCTGTCGCCGAACCGGCGGCAGCATATCAACCCCTTCGTGGACGATCTGCCAGACCTGCAGCGTCCCGTTTCGTCGCTCGAGCCGACCACTAATTTCGTCTTCAAATCAATCACGTAGGTCGAGATGCGGCGGATTTTCCGCGAATCACGGCCAAGCCTCGAACGGGGGGCGCACAAGTGGAGTTGACCCTGTAATACCGGACACAGCATCACACTTAGGTTGCTGAATCCATCGAGCGCCGGAACTCGCGAGGCGAGCGGTATTTCAGCGCGCTATGGGGATGCTTCTCATTGTAATGCTCGAACGCGATGGCCAAGTTGCGTGCAGCAGTCGCTGCGTCCGGCTTCGGCATGAAGGCGACGTAGTCGCGTTTCATCGTCTTCACGAAGCTCTCGGCCATCCCGTTACTTTGCGGGCTGCATACCGGCGTGGTCAATGGCTTCAGGCCGATGGCCACTGCGAACCGACGCGTGTCGTCGGCCGTGTAGCCCGAACCGTTGTCGCTCAGCCACTCGATTTCGGACGGCGTATGCAGTCGTTGCCAAACCGATTTTCCACTGCAGCCAGCATCACGTCGCGCACGATGTCGCCGCTGTGGCCTGCCGTCGTAGCCGCCCAGCTCATCGCCTCACGGTCACAGCAATCCAGAGCGAACGTTACGCGCAGCGGCTCGCCGTTGTCTCAGCGGAACTCGAAGCCGTCCAAGCACCATCGCTGATTGCTGCGCGCTACGGCTACCTTGCCGTCGTGTCGACGTTGGGGCCGAGGTGGAATCGGTCGGCGCTGCATCAGCAGCCCATGTGTGCGCATGACGCGATAGATTCGCTTGGCATTAAACGGCGCCAGTCCGACTGCAACGCGCTCGTTGCGCAAGATGCCCCAAACCCGGCGATAGCCATAGCTGGGCAAATCGCCAATGACCCGGCGGATCTCCTCGACCGCGGCCACCTCTCCCGCGCGCGTGATCGACAATGTGGCGATCCGACGTGACATGGTCATCAAATGGCCGGCCGACCGCAATCGTGCAGACGTCTGCATGCTCCCGACAATCTGAACCGGCGCTCAAGACGCGTTCTCGGCATCATTGAACGACTTGCCCGTCGCCACTACTGTGATTGCTATCGGAGCGCCACGCGCGCGGCGTGACGCCCACCGAGGCGGGACGCTGCGTGATCGAATATTTTCGCGAGCAGCTCGCGCACCGCGACGACCTGATCTCGCGCCTGCAGGAGTTGCGCGGGCTCAAGACCGGCCAGGTCAGCCTGGTGCTCGGCGAGGGTTTCGTCTCGGACCTGCTGGCCGGGCCGATGCAGCAGTTCTGCCGGCAGTTCCCCGGGATCCGCGTCAACCTCGACGTGGGTAGCACCAACGACGTGATCCGCAAGATCTCGAACGACGAGGGCGAGATCGGCCTGGTCTACAATCCTCCCGCCGAGCCCAAGCTGGTGTCGCGCGCGTCGAAGCGGCAGCCGATGATGGCGATCGTCGGCCCCGACTTCCCGCGCCGCAGCCACAAGGTTCTGACGGTGCAGCAGCTCGCCACCTACCCGTTGGCGGCCACCCACCCGTCCTACGGCACGCGGCAGATGATGGAGGCCGTGGAATACGCCGAGCGCGTTCGGCTCGGGCCGATCGTCACCACCAATTCATTCGCGATCCTGAAGGAGTTCGTGAAATCGGGGCTCGGCATCTCGGTGATGCCGGCCTTCGCGGTTGCGGCCGAGCTGCAGGCCAGGGAACTGTTCGCGATCGAGATCGCGCATCCGATCCTCGAGAACGCCGAGGCGCACATGGTCACGCGCGTGGGCCGCAAGCTCTCGGTGGCCGCCAACAAGATGCTGCAGATGATGACGGGGCAGATGCGGGCGTTCCGCTAGCGGGTCCTGCCCCGGCGCGTGCCCTGCGCAGCTCGAGCTTGTCCAGACACGGCTTGCACACACTCGCCAGGATGATCGTCAGTACGACGCTGCCACCGCCACGGAAAGTACGTGCGCGCCCGGAATAACCGCAAGGCCACCGAGTGACACCGGGGCAAGAATGCCGACAACACCGCGCCAGGTTGGGCCGCGGCCGCATGCGAGGCCCGAACTTAGCAGGCCGTTGAAATACTCATCGACCGGATTCAGACCACTCTCGCAAATGACATGAATTCGTTCAACCGCTCGGCAATTTTGTTGCGTCACGCCGGATTCAGCGGTAGAGACCGGCCAGTGAAGGTTTTTCCCGCCAGATTTCCTGCATTACGCGCCCTGCGGATGCACGAATCCCAACGTTCTCAGCCGCGTCAGGTTGTAGGCCGCCATCGTCAGCGTGAGCAACTGATCAACTTTCTCCAAGCCCCTCACCATCACCTGCCGGATCGGCCCGATCCGTTTGCCCCAGCCGAAGCACTGTTCGATGCATTTGCGTTTGCGTTGGCTCAATGCGTAACCGAGATGCCGCGTCGTCCGACCATCGATTGCACTTCCGCCGGTGCGCTTCGTGTTGCGTGCGACGTGCGGCGTCACGTTGTATTCGCGGCAGGCCTTCACAAAGCCACGCGTGTCGTACGCCTTGTCTGCGCCCACCGTAATACGCACGTCCGAACCCGACACATCGCGCAGCATCTCCGTCGCCACTTTGCGTTCCGCTCGGCCATTCGCCTCGCTGGCCTGAACGTTCACGACCAGACCGTGCCGGTTACCGGGCGCCGACGGCCGAGGCAGCCGCCGTAGCGCTGGATGCCTTCGACGCTGGCCCGCGGGGCACGAAGTACCGTCATCCTGATACCCCTTTATTCCACTAGATCCCGCCACGGAATAGAACCACTTAGACAAAGAATATCGCGGTGCCCTTTGACGATACACACGCCCTGACTCACTTGCTAGAGTTTCTACGTAGAAACTGTCGACTACGAGGTCCACACACGGATCACGCATTGGCTGCGCCAACTCGCAGATTTATCCGTGCACATCAACCGCCGGCGTATTCGCCGCGACAGGCAGAAAACGTTCAGCATCAGTCCGATTCGATCGGCAAGCTAAAGGAAGGCGTGCCAACATGCTGCACCTGCTCCAGCGCTTCAAGATAGCGATGGACCGGCACCGCAGCAAGTTGCTTATCATGAACACGAAGCAACGCTTCGAGTGCAGTCCGTTCCGCGTCTGTAAAAGTCCACTTGCCACCCCGCTCTGCCCGCGCAATGCATTGGTTGAGTGCGAAGTCCGCGGAGCGATAAAGGTCCGCTTCGCCGTCGGAACGCAATAGAACGCGAGCGCGAGCATATTGGACAGCGTGGCGATCGACTCGATATCACCACTGCCGCCGCAAAGCAGTGCAAGTGCGAGGTGGTGTTTGAGAGAAAGACGACGGACCTGATCAACCGGAAGAGGTAGTAGTTGCGCCTTCGTCAGTGGCCGTCGGCGCACGGTTGAGTGTTTTCGCATAGCTTGCTTGCCGTGCCAGCAACATCAAATTTTACCGGGCGACCGCTTCATCGTATTCGCCCATCCGCGCGTGTTTAAGCACCTCGGAACCTCGGACGGGAAGTCACGCCTTACGGCCCCGGCGCTCCAGTTCGATCCTGGTACGTTCCAATTCTCGCGCGAACGTGGCCTCATCCGGGAGGACCGTCTGATACTCCGCTGCGAGTATCTTGTTCGGTAAGTTGTCGAGTGCATAATGCGCCTCGGCCGCGCCTTTTTCTGCACACAGAATCAAGCCAACCGGGGGGTTTTCGCCGGGCTTCATCCAATGTTCACGCGCGTAGTTGAGGTAGAGATGCATCTGCCCCGCATCCGCATAGCTGAAGCGCCCAACCTTCAAATCGATAATGAGCAGGCATCGCAAGCGCCGGTGAAAAAACACGAGATCGACTCGAAACCAAGCGTCATCGATCCGTAGACGCCGCTGCCGACCTACGAACGCAAAGTCATCGCCGAGCTCGAGGAGAAAGTCCGACAAGTGCTGGATCAAGGCCGCTTCGAGATCCGACTCCGAATATTCGTCCTTCATGTCAAGAAATTCGAGGACAAACGGATCGCGGATCGCTTCCTCAGGCGATAGAAGATCGCCGGGTTGCGCTACAGCCGCCTTTCCGAGCAAGGACGCCTTGTTGCGTGACAGCACCAGCCGATCATAGAGCTGACTGCTGATCTGACGGTCAAGCTGCCGCACAGACCAGCCCTCACGCAGCGCTTCGGCCTCGTAAAAGTCGCGAGCAGCTTGCGCTTTTACCGCGAGGAGGCGAACGTAGGCGGACCAGGGCAACGGAAAAGCCTGAGCGATAGCATTCAGCTCAAACGCCACGCCCGGCGGCGCCTTCACCGCCGCCTTGGTTGATTTTGCAGACGCTGTCGGGACAATCCGGGCGGGCGTGGATTGTGCAGACAGTGTCTGCACAATCCGATCCGCAGGCCACGTCAAGTAAAAGGCGCGCATCTGTGCGAGATTGCGCCATCCGAAGCCGCGACCGAATCGCTCTGACAGATCGGCGCCCAAACGGCGGATCACCGCCTCGCCATAAGCGGCCCGTCCCTCCCCGCCCTGCTCGAACTCAACGATTCGTCGCCCGATCTCCCAATAGGTCGCCGTCATCAGGGCGTTCACCGTGCGAGCCGTCGCTTCGCGCGCCGACGCGACTACATCCGCAATTTCACGGTGCAGTCCCGCATAAGCGGCCTGCCCGACATCACGCTGCGTCACAGTGCGTTCACCACGTCCTTGAACGCCTTGCCGGCGGTGAACTTCACAGTATTCGCGGCCGGGATGGCAATCTCCGCGCCCGTCGTCGGATTACGTCCCGTGCGGGCAGCGCGCTGCCCCTGCGAAAACGCGCCGAAACCGATCAGCTGTACCGATTCGCCGCGACTCACCGCGTCCGTGATCGCGTCCAGGACCGCCTGGACGGTTTTGCTCGCGTCGGTTTTGCTGACGCCTGCGCCCGCTGCGACCGCGTCAATGAGTTCCTGCTTGTTCATGAACAGCCTCGGCAACAAAGTGAAAGCTGCACCCTACCTCATCCCGCTGCACACACGCAAATCGCTGGCCTCCGCCCCACCAACGCCTGCGACGGGCAGCCCACCAATGAACTCCGGCTTACACCTGTCGCGGACACGCTCGCCAAGAGCAATCGCGAACGTCTTCCGCCCGGCCAGCGCTCACACAACCAGCGGGCCGGTGCGGGCGTCATCACTCGCGCTGACTACGTGGTCCGGCTTCCGGTGTCCCACAACCTGACTGTTTCTCCAGCCGAATCTGCCCGGCCGACCTGCGCGGACTACGGAATCGTCTCGTGCCGCGTCTCCTGCCGCCCCTCTGCCCGCCACCGGCAGCCGGGCCTCGACTCAACTTTAGTCGTGTGAGCCACACGAGCCTGGGCCGTCCGCTCGATGTCCCGAAATGAAGGGTAACATAGCCCTTACTATGTTCCCCTTCATTCCGCCGGATCCTTCCTCGACATGGACCACTTCGGCGGAGCGCGCCGTGCCCCCTTTCACTGCACAACCGCGCACGTCCTAACTCGCCCCCTGAAGTTTCGACGTAAAAACTGTCAACCTTCCGCATCCACACGCGCACCACACGTCGGTCGCGCCAGCTTGCAAACTCATCCGTCTATCAATGCGCATCAGACGCTCGGTGTGATTCGCGACCGCAGCCAAACAACGCTCGTTTCCCAGTCCGATTTGATCGGCAAGCCAAAGTCCGGATTCGCCACGCAACTCGACGAACACTAAAAATCGTGGCGTGAACCGGTGCTCGGTAAATATCGGCGGCTCACCCGTTCGAAGGCTCTTCCCAGTTGGAGCATCGACGATTCCACCGCCCCCCCACGGAACACCCCAGATATCACGATTCATTTAACTTTCCGTGAGGACTTCGACACCGCCCGCCACCTACTCTGTGCGCATGTTTTCAGGACCTGCTTCCAGGAGCCCATCATGCCCACCCGCAGACATCTGCTGTTCGCCGGCGCGACCGGCCTTGCGACACTCGCGGCGCTGTCGTCGACGGGCCGCCGTGCGCTGGTCGGCCGCGCGTTCGCCGCGCCGCCCGCCGCCGGACCGACAGCCGCCCCGTTCGAGATCACCCGCAGCGACGCCGAATGGCACCGCCGCCTCACGCCCGCCCAATACACGGTGCTGCGCGACGCCGGCACCGAGCCGCCGTACAGCAGCCCGCTGAACGGCGAGCACCGCCACGGCACGTTCGCGTGCGCCGGCTGCGACCTCGCGCTGTTCTCGTCGGACACGAAGTTCGACAGCCACACCGGCTGGCCAAGCTTCTGGAAGCCGCTCGACCACGCGGTCGCGACCGCGCTCGATCCGTCGTACGGGATGTCGCGCACCGAAGTGCACTGCCGCCGCTGCGGCGGCCATCTCGGCCACGTGTTCGACGACGGCCCGCCGCCTACCGGCCTGCGCTACTGCATGAACGGGCTCGCGCTCGCCTTCCACCCGGCCGCCGCCTGACGGGCCGCCGCCTTCCCGAACCACCGGAGACCGCTCCATGCTGCTCATCGTCCTCGCCTATCTCGGCGGCGTGCTCACGATCCTGAGCCCGTGCATCCTGCCCGTGCTGCCGTTCGTGTTCGCGCGCGCCGACCAGCCGTTCGTGCGTTCCGGCCTGCCGTTGCTGATCGGCATGGCGCTCACGTTCGCCGTCGTCGCGACGCTCGCCGCCGTCGGCGGCGGCTGGGTCGCGCAGGCCAACCAGGCCGGCCGCTGGCTCGCCATCGTGCTGCTCGCGGTGTTCGGCCTGACGCTGCTGCTGCCGCGCTTCGCCGAGCACCTGACGCGCCCGCTCGTCGCGGCCGGCAACCGGCTCACCGGGTTCGCGCAGCGCGACGGCCGCCCGGCCGGCCCCGCGTCGTCGCTGCTGCTCGGCGTCGCGACCGGCCTGCTGTGGGCGCCGTGCGCGGGTCCGATCCTCGGGCTCGTACTGACCGGCGCGGCGCTGCGCGGCGCGAGCGTCGGCACGACGCTGCTGCTGGTTGCGTATGCGGCCGGCGCGGCGACGTCGCTCGGCGTCGCGCTCGTGATCGGCGGCAAGGTGTTCGCCGCGATGAAGCGCTCGCTCGGCGCCGGCGAATGGATCAAGCGCGGGATCGGCGCGGCGCTGCTGGCCGGCGTCGGCGCGATCGCGCTCGGCCTCGACACGGGGGCGCTCGCGCAGTTGTCGAGCGTCACGACGGGCGGTCTCGAGACGAAGCTCGTCGACCGGCTCGGCGGCCGCTCGCATGGCGCGCCGGCGGCGACGTCCGCGACCAGCGATACCGCCAGCGGCGACGGTGCCGCGCCCGCCAGCACAATGATGGCCGCGACGTCCGGTGATGCACCGGCGGCCGGCGCCGCGATGATGCGCACCGCCGGCACGACGCCGGCGCCGCAGGCACCGGCCGCGCTGCCCGTCGAAGGCACGCTGCCGTCGCTCGACGGCGCCGTGCAGTGGCTGAATTCGCCGCCGCTGAGCGCGGCCGGCCTGCGCGGCAAGGTCGTGCTCGTCGATTTCTGGACGTATTCGTGCATCAACTGCCTGCGCACGCTGCCGTACACGACCGCCTGGGCGCGCAAGTACGCGCCGTACGGCCTCGTCGTGATCGGCGTGCACGCACCAGAGTTCGCGTTCGAGCGCGACATCGGCAACGTGAAGAAGGCCGTGCACGACCTGGGCATCGACTACCCGGTCGCGATCGACAACGGCTATGCGATCTGGCGCGCGTTCGGCAACGAATACTGGCCCGCGCACTACTTCGTCGACGCGCAAGGGCGGATCCGCCACCACCACTTCGGCGAAGGCGAATACGCGCAGTCGGAACGCGCGATCCAGTCGCTGCTCGCCGAAGCCGGCCACCCGGAAGCGCTGAACGTGCCGCTCGGGCTCGCCGGCGCACCCGCGAAGGGCGCGCTCGCGGCGGCCGACAGCGCGGACGTCCGCTCGCCCGAAACCTATGTCGGCTATGCGCGCGCGGACGACTTCACGTCGCCGGGCGGCGTCGTGCGCGACGCGGCACACCGTTACGACGCGCCCGCGCACCCCGACCTGAACGACTGGGCCCTCGCCGGCACCTGGCAGGTCGGCGCCGAGCGCGCGACGCTCGCCGCGCCGGCCGGCCGGATCGTCTACCGCTTCCACGCGCGCGACCTGCACCTCGTGCTCGGCCCGGGCGCGAACGGCAGGCCGGTGCGCTTTCGCGTGACGCTCGACGGCGCGGCGCCCGGCGCGGCACACGGCGCGGACGTCGATGCGCAGGGCTATGGCACCGTCACCGGCCAACGCCTGTACCAGCTCGTCCGGCAGCCGGGCGCGATCGCCGACCGCACGTTCTCGATCGAGTTTCTCGATCCCGGCGTCGATGCCTATGCGTTTACGTTCGGCTGAACGCGCACGCAGTGGCGCACGCGGTGGCGAACGCCGTCACGCGCGCCGCCTCCCGTCCACCTCATTCCGTCCCGCATTTCGAAGGAGCAACTCATGATCCCGACATCCACTCGCGATTCCGCACCGCGGCGGCGGGCGGCCATGCTGCGCCGCATCGGCGCGATCGCCATCGCGGCCGCCGCTGTGTTCGGCTACCAGCGCGTCGTCAGTTCCGCGGAACCGATGCGCACCGTGCCCGCACCGACGCTCGACGAAACCCCGGGCGCCTCCCACGAGGAAACGGCCGTGCTCGCCGGCGGCTGTTTCTGGGGCGTGCAGGGCGTGTTCGAGCACGTGAAGGGCGTGAAGCAGGTCACGGCCGGCTACGCGGGCGGCGCCTCCGAAACCGCGCACTACGCGCTGGTCGGCAGCGGGCTGACGGGCCATGCGGAATCGGTGCGCATCGTCTACGACCCGACGCAGGTCACCTACGGCCGGTTGCTGCAGGTGTTCTTCTCGGTCGCGCACGACCCGACCGAACTCAACCGTCAGGGGCCCGACGAAGGACCGCAATACCGCTCCGCGATCTTCCCGACCACCGCGCAGCAGCGCGCGGTCGCGACCGCCTACATCGCGCAGCTGGGCACCGCGCACACGTTCCCGGCGCCCGTCGTCACGCGCGTCGAGCCGTACAAGGGCTTCTATCCGGCGGAGGCGTATCACCAGAACTACCTCGAGCTGCATCCCGACGCTCCGTACATCGCGTTCAACGACCTGCCGAAGGTCGCCGGGCTGAAGCAGCGCTTTCCGGCGCTGTACCGCGCCGACGCGGTGCTGTGGCGCGACGCCGGCCTGTGAGGGACCGCCGGCGCCGCGGCGGCCGGTGTGCGCGCTGACCCGGCCGGCCCGCGCCGCCGGCCGCGTTTGCGCTGCATCAACGAAACGCATGCTGTCCGGGCCGGGCAAACCCGCATCGGGTCAGCTTCGCGGGCAAACTTCGCGTAGACTTCTCCAGATCAGTCCCCCGCCGCGCACCGCGCGGCGCCCGGAACTCTCCAGCCAGCCAGGAGGCGTCACGCATGCGCGCAGTGCCTTTGTCTGACAGCAGTGCTCTCGAAGAACCGTCCAGTGGCTCGGTCGTGCGCGACCTGCGCCGCGTGCCCATCCATCCCGATCACTGGTATCCGCTCGCGTGGTCGCGCGAACTCAAGCGCGGCAAGACGCTCGGCGTGCGCTTCGCCGGCGATCCGATCGTGCTCGTGCGCACCGAATCCGGCGCCGTCTACGCGCTCGAAGATCGTTGCGCGCACCGCCAGGTGCCGCTGCATGCGGGCGTCGTGAGCGGCGAAACGCTGCGCTGCTGCTACCACGGCTGGACCTACGCGTGCGACAGCGGCCGCTGTGTCGACGTGCCATACCTCGGCCGCGATCGATTGCCGAACGGCGTGCGCGCGTATCCGTGCCGCGAGGCGCACGGGCTGATCTTCGTGTTCCCCGGCGATGCGACGCTCGCGGACGAACGCCCGTTCCCCGCGCTGGAATCGGCGGACGATCCCGCGTACAAGACGCGCCGCTTCGGTCGCGAGGTCAAGTGCCACTACTCGTTCATGCACGAGAACCTGATGGACATGAACCATCAGTTCCTGCATCGCAAGCAGATGGGACAGATGCGCGCACGCAGCGTCGGCCGCCGGCGCGGCGACGACTGGGTCGAGGTCGACTACACGTTCGCGCGTATGGAAGGCAAGCAGCCGGTCGGCGAGGCGCTCGTGTTCGGCGCCAGCAAGAAACCGACCGACCAGGCCGACAAGAGCGTGATGACGGTCCGCACGGGCTACCCGTACCAGACGCTGCAGATCCGCTCGAGCGAAGGCACGCTCGTGATGGACCTGTGGATCGTCTACGTGCCGCTCGACGCGCAGCAGCGCACCAACCGCACGTTCGGACTGCTGTCGATCCACAAGCCGGGCATCCCGTTCGCGCTCGATCTCGCGTGGCCGCTGCTGGTCTGGTTCACCGAGCGGATCTTCCGCGAGGATCGCTGGATCGTCGAGCGCGAGCAGGAAGCGCACGACCGGCAAGGCGCCGACTGGAACCACGAGGTGTTTCCGGTCATCAACGAACTGCGTGACCTGCTGCGCCAGTGCGGCGCACGCACCGTGATTCCGATCCGCGAGGCAAACCCGGGCGACGCGCGCTGACAGCGCAGCGAGCGTGCCCGTTTCGAACCCGTTTCGAACCGGCCTCGAGCCGGTTTCGTGCGTGTTCAGCCGGCGCGCTCGACCGGATGCGGCTCGCGCAGCCGGTTCGCGATGCGCGCGGCCTCGTAGTAGCCGGCCGCGGGCGGCCGCTTCAGGTAACGCCCCGCACCGCGCACGGCACGCAGTTCGCCGTCGGCCCACGCGAGCGCGCCGCGCGTGAGCGTGTGGGTCGCGACGCCCTGCACCGTCATCCCTTCGAACACGTTGAAGTCGACCTGCTGGTGATGGGTCTTCACCGAGATCGTCTTCGTCGCGGCCGGGTCCCATACGACCAGGTCGGCATCGGCGCCGACCTGCACCGCCCCCTTGCGCGGATACAGGTTGAAGATCTGCGCGGCGTTCGTCGACGTGATCCGCACGAACTCGTTCGGCGTGATGCGCCCTTGATTCACGCCGTGATGCCACAGCACCGACATGCGGTCCTCGACGCCGCCGCAGCCGTTCGGGATCTTCGTGAAGTCCTCGCGGCCCATCGCCTTCTGCGACGCGCAGAACACGCAGTGATCGGTCGCCGTCGTATGCAGCTGTCCGGCCTGCAGCCCGCGCCACAGCGCTTCGCGATGCTCGGCCGAGCGAAACGGCGGGCTCATCACGTGCGCGGCCGCACGCGTCCAGTCCGGGTCGCGATACACGGCCTCGTCGATCACCAGATGGCCCGGCAGCACCTCGCCGAACACGCGCAGCCCTTCGCTGCGCGCGCGCGTGATCGCATCGACCGCGTCCTTCGACGACACGTGCACGATATACACCGGCACGCCGAGCACCTGCGCGATGCGGATCGCGCGGTTCGCGGCCTCGCCTTCGACCTCCGGCGGGCGCGACAGCGGATGCGCCTCCGGCCCCGTCATCCCGCGCGCGAGCAGCGCCTTCTGCAACTGAAACACGAGCTCGCCGTTCTCCGCGTGCACGGTCGGCAGCGCGCCGAGTTCGAGCGAACGCGAGAAGCTGTTCACGAGCACCTCGTCGTCGGCCATGATCGCGTTCTTGTACGCCATGAAGTGCTTGAAGCTCGACACGCCGTGCTCGCGCACGAGCGTGCCCATGTCGCGGTGCACCGATTCGTCCCACCAGGTGACGGCCACGTGGAAGCCGTAGTCGGCGGCCGCCTTCTCGGCCCAGCCGCGCCATTCGTGAAACGCGTCCATCAACGGCTGCTTCGGGCTCGGGATCACGAAGTCGATGATGCTCGTCGTGCCTCCCGAGAGCCCCGCGGCCGTGCCCGAATAGAAATCGTCGCTCGCCGTCGTGCCCATGAACGGCAGTTCCATGTGCGTATGCGGATCGATGCCGCCCGGCATCACGTACTGGTCATGCGCATCGACCACCGTCGCGCCGGCCGGCGCGTCGATCGTCTCGGCGATCTGCAGGATCGTGCCGCCGTCCTGCGGGTCGGCACACAGTACGTCCGCGCGATAGGTGCGGTCCGCATCGACCACGGTGCCGCCGCGAATCAGGATTGCCATGTCGTTGCCTCCTCGTTGACTGTCGGGTGCCGCATGCGTTCGCGCATCACGCATTCGCGATCTGCGCGCGCTGTCCGGCGCGCCACTTCATCCAGGTGCCGTACACGCCGGACGCCAGCACGAGGCCGACGAACCACGCATACGTGTAAAGCGTGTTGAAGAACGCCGGCACGTTCGGGAACGACGCCGGGAATGCGGTGTGCAGGAAGCCGGGCAGGTTCGGCAGCACGCCGATGGCGAGCGCCGCCAGTGCGGCCGGGTTCCAGCCGCGCGCATAGCTGAAGTCGCCGCGCTCGTCGAACAGCGCGCGCGTATCGAGCCGCGTGCCGCGAATCAGGAAGTAGTCGACCATCAGGATGCCCGCGACCGGCCCGAGCAGCGCCGAATAGCCGACGAGCCAGGTGAAGATGTAGCCGTCCGTCGTCGCGAGGATCTTCCACGGCATCATCACGATCGCGATCGTCGCGGTGATCATCCCGCCGGCGCGATACGAGATCGCCTTCGGCCACAGGCTCGAGAAATCGTATGCGGGGCCGACGAGGTTCGCCGCGAGGTTGCAGCACATCGTGTCGAGCGTGAGGATCACGAGCGCGATGCCCACGCCGATGCCGGTCATCCGGCTCGTCAGGTCGATCGGATCCCAGATCGCGTTGCCGTAGATCACGACGGTGGCCGACGTCACGACGACCGACACCACCGACAGCAGCGCCATCGGCAGCGGCAGCCCGATCGACTGCCCGATCACCTGGTCGCGCTGCGAATGCGCGAAGCGCGTGAAGTCGGGAATGTTCAACGCGAGCGTCGCCCAGAAGCCGACCATCGCGGTCAGGCCCGGCCAGAACGTCGCCCAGAACAGCCCGGCCTTCTTGCCGCCCGCGACGAACTGCGACGGCGCCGACAGCATCGAGCCGACGCCGCCCGCCTGCGACGTCGCCCACCACACGAGCGCGACGCACATCACGACCTTGATCGGCGCGGACCAGCTTTCGAGCCAGCGGATCGAATCGGTGCCGTGCAGGATGAAGTACAACTGCAGCGCCCAGAACACGAGGAAGCATGCGAGCTGCCCGAGCGAGATGCCGACGAGCGGCAGCGCGGCGCCGTGCAGCGCGTTGCCGGTCAGGATGTTCAGCAGCGTGTAGATCGCGCTGCCGCCGAGCCAGGTCTGGATGCCGTACCAGCCGCACGCGACGATCGCGCGCAACAGCGCGGGCAGCTTCGCGCCCTGCGTGCCGAACGACGCCCGCACGAGCACCGCGTACGGAATCCCGTGCTTCGCACCCGCATGACCGATCAACAGCATCGGCACGAGCACGATCAGGTTGCCGAGCAGCACCGTCAGTACCGCCTGCCACGGCGACATGCCTTCCTGGATCAGCCCGGCCGCGAGCATGTACGACGCGATGTTCATCACCATCCCGACCCACAGCGCCGCGAAGTGATACCAGCGCCACGTGCGCTGCGCCGCCGTCGTCGGTGCGAGGTCGTCGTTGTACAGGCTGCCGGCCGGCGCCGCGGCGCTGTCGGGTTCGGCGGGAATCGCTGCTGGTTTCATCGAATGCGCTCCACGTAAACGTCGACGCCGGCATCGTGCGATGCCGGCAGAACAGGACACAAGCAGCAGCGCGGACGATACCGCGCCGCCGGACGTCGGTCAGGCCGCCTTCGCGTGCTTCTCGTGCTTCGCGGGTTCCGCCGGGCTCGCACCCGCATCAGCCCGCGCCGGGTTGTTCGGATGCGTGGTCCAGTTCGCGTAGTCGCCCGCATCGACCCGCTCCATCGTGATGCATTGCTCGACCGGACACACATGCATGCAAAGATTGCACCCGACGCACGCCGCGTCCACCACTTCGAAATGCCGCACGCCGTCCTTCACGGCGGTGATCGCCTGGTGCGACGTGTCCTCGCATGCGATATGGCACAGCCCGCACTGGATGCAGCGGTCCTGGTCGATGCGCGCCTTGATGTCGTACTTCAGGTTCAGGTATTTCCAGTCGGTGACGTTCGGTACCGCGCGGCCGCGTATGTCGTCGAGCGTCGCGTAGCCCTTCTCGTCCATCCAGTTCGACAGCCCGTCGACGAGATCCGACACGATCCGGAATCCGTAATGCATCGCGGCGGTGCACACCTGCACGCTGCCGGCGCCGAGCACCATGAACTCGGCCGCGTCGCGCCACGACGAAATCCCGCCGATGCCGGAGATCGGCAGGTTGGGCGTCTCCGGGTCGCGCGCGATCTCGGCGACCATGTTCAGCGCGATCGGCTTGACCGCCGGGCCGCAATAACCGCCGTGCGTGCCCTTGCCGTCGACGGTCGGCATCGGCGCCATCTGGTCGAGATCCACCGCGACGATCGAGTTGATCGTGTTGATCAGCGACACGCCGTCCGCGCCGCCCTTGTACGCGGCGCGCGAGCCCATCCGGATGTCGCTGATGTTCGGCGTGAGCTTCACGAGACACGGCAGCTTCGTGCCTTCCTTGACCCAGCGCGTGACCATCTCGACGTATTCCGGCACCTGGCCGACCGCCGCGCCCATCCCGCGCTCGCTCATCCCGTGCGGGCAGCCGAAGTTCAGCTCGACCGCATCGGCGCCCGTATCCTCGACGAGCGGCAGGATCCATTTCCAGTCGCGCTCGTTGCACGGCACCATCAGCGACACGATCAGCGCGCGGTCGGGCCAGTCGCGCTTCACCTGCGCGATCTCCTTCAGGTTCACGTCGAGCGGCCGGTCGGTGATCAGTTCGATGTTGTTCAGCCCCGCGATCCGCTGGCCGTTCCACTGCACCGCGCCGTAGCGCGAGCTGACGTTGACGACGTGTGGATCGAGCCCGAGCGTCTTCCACACGACGCCGCCCCAGCCCGCCTCGAATGCGCGGTTGACGTTGTATGCCTTGTCGGTCGGCGGCGCGGAGGCCAGCCAGAACGGATTCGGCGAAGTGATGCCTGCGATGGTGCAGCGAAGGTCGGCCATGTTCGGCTCCGTGTCGGTGAGAGCGTTTATCGTGGTGCGCGCGAGGTCCGCGGCGCAGGTGCGTATCGCGCGCTCACGCGGCCCGGGCGTCGCGCTGCGCGAGCGCCGCGTCGATCGCCGCCGCCGCGCGCTTGCCGTCCTGCACGGCCTGCACCGTCAGGTCGATGCCGCCCGTCGCCGCGCAATCGCCGCCGGCCCACACGTCGGGCAAAGCCGTGCGCCCGTCCGCGTCGACCGCGATGCGCGACCCGTCCTCGGTCAGCAGCGTGGCCGCGACACCGTCCGGCACCAGCGTCTGGCCGATCGCCTTCAGCACCATGTCCGCGTCGACGGTGAAGCGCTCACCCGACGCGGCCTCGAATTCGACGCCCGTCACGTGCCCGTTCGCGCCCGCGATGCGCACCGGTTTTGCGTGCGTGACGAGCATGACGCCGCACTTCTGCGCGAACTCACGTTCGGCCCAGGTCGCGCTCATCGCGTCCACGCCGCGCCGGTACACCATCGTCACGCGCTGCGCGCCCAGCTTGCGGCTCTGCACGGACGCGTCGATCGCCGTGTTGCCGCCGCCGATCACGACCACGCGCCGCCCGACCGGCACGTTCTCCAGCGGGTCGGCCTGGCGCACCTGCTCGATGAAGTCGACAGCGTTCATCACGCCGGTCAATTGCTCGCCGTCGATCGCGAGCGTGCGCACGCCGCCGAGGCCCATCGCGAGAAACACCGCGTCGTGCCGCTCGCGCAGCGCGTCGAGCGTCACGTCGCGGCCGAGCGCGACGCCCGTCTCCAGCGCGATGCCGCCGACCGACAGCAACCACTCGACTTCGCGCTGCGCGAAATCGTCGACGGTCTTGTACGCGGCGATCCCGTATTCGTTCAGGCCGCCCGCCTTCGGTCGCGCATCGAACAGCGTGACGCGATGCCCGGCGAGCGCGAGCCGGTGCGCGCACGCGAGCCCGGCCGGCCCCGCGCCGACCACCGCGACGTGCCGCCCCGTATCGGGCGCACGCGTGAAGCGCACCGCGCCGCTCGCCATCGCCCAGTCGGTCGCGTGGCGCTGCAGCGCGCCGATCGCGACCGGCTGCGCATCCTGGTGATTGCGCACGCACGCGCCTTCGCACAGGATCTCGGTCGGGCACACGCGTGCGCACATCCCGCCGAGCGGATTCGCGGACAGGATGTCGGTCGCGGCGCCCTTCAGGTTGCCGTTGCCGATCTTGCGGATGAAGCCCGGGATGTCGATCTGCGTCGGGCAGGCCTGCACGCACGGCGCGTCGTAGCAGTAGTGGCAGCGGCTGGCGGCGGCCGCGGCGGCTGTCGGATCGAGCAGCGGCGCGATATCGGCGAATTCACACGAGAGTTGCGTGGACGACAGGCGATGCGCGGCGATATCGCCGGTTGGCTGGGTGGTCATACGCGTTCCTTCGACTGGGTGGAGACAAAGCCGTCCCCGCCGGCTGCGAATGCACAGTCGGGGCGGTCATGCTTTGGAATGCCAATGTCACGCAGTGCGCAGCCTGCCGGCCGCGCTATATCCCGCCGTCATGAAGCCGGCTCGCAGGCACGCGACAGCATCGCGTGCAGCAGCACGTTCGCGCCGGCCTCGATCCACGCAGGCGTCGCGTCCTCGATCTCGTTGTGGCTGATGCCGTCGACGCAGGGTACGAACACCATCGACGTCGGCGCCACCTGCGCCAGGTAGCACGCGTCGTGCCCCGCACCCGACACGATGTCGCGATGCGAGTAGCCGAAGCGCTCGGCCGCGTCGCGCACGGCCGCCACGCAGGCCGGATCGAACGCGACCGGCTCGTAGTAGAAAATCTGCTCGAGCTCGGTTTCGAGCCCGATCTCGCCCGCGATGCGCGCGACGCCGTCGCGCAGCGCGGCGTCCATCTCCGCGAGCACGGCGTCGTCCGGATGACGGAAATCGACGGTGAAGAACACGCGGCCCGGAATCACGTTGCGCGAGTTCGGGTGAACCTGCATCATCCCGACCGTCGCGCAGCCGAACGGCGCGTGATCGAGGCCGATCCGGTTGACGAGATCCACCACGCGCGACGCCCCGAGCAGCGCGTCGCGGCGGCGCGGCATCGGCGTCGGCCCCGCGTGCGCTTCCTGGCCGGTGAACGTGATCTCGTACCAGCGCTGCCCCTGCGCGTCCGTCACGACGCCGATCGTCTTGCACTCGGCCTCGAGAATCGGCCCCTGCTCGATATGCAGCTCGAACGCCGCGTGCAGCTTGCGGCCGCCGCACGGCACGTCGCCCGCGTAGCCGATGCGCGCGAGTTCCTCGCCGATCGTCTTGCCGTCGACGTCCTTGCGCGACAGCCCGTACTCGAGCGTAAACACGCCGGCGAACACGCCCGACGCCACCATCGCCGGCGCGAAGCGCGAGCCTTCCTCGTTGGTCCAGATCACGACCTCGACCGGGTGTTCGGTCTCGATGCCGCGATCGTTCAGCGTGCGAATCACTTCGAGACCGCCGAGCACCCCGTAGATGCCGTCGAAGCGGCCGCCGGTCGGCTGCGAGTCCGCGTGCGACCCGGTGACGACCGGCGCCGCGTCGGCCACGCGGCCCGCGCGGCGCATGAACACGTTGCCCATCGCATCGACCGTCACCGCGCAGCCGGCGGCTTTCGCCCAGCCGACGATCAGGTCGCGGCCGGCCTTGTCGAGATCGGTCAGCGCGAGGCGGCAGACGCCGCCTTTCGGCGTCGCGCCGATCTTCGCGACCTCCATCAGGCTGTCCCACAACCGCCTGCCGTCGACCTTGATCGACGTGTCGAATCCTGCCCGCTTCACTGTTTCCGATACCGTGTCCATTCGTATCGCTCCTGTGGGGTCGGTCATGCCGTCATCCCGGCCGATGCCGGTGCGCGCATTGCAGCCGTCGGGGCAAACCCGCACCTGCGAGGTGCAGATGCGCATCGTTCGCGCGATTCGTCCGATCAAACGGCGTCAGGGTTGGCACTACGTTCCGCCGCTCGTCGAATCCTGTCCGATTGGACAGGTTTTAGACGATCAAAATGCGCAGCGCAATGTCTTTCTTGCGTGAATCGATCGAGCGAGAAACGTGCCACCGCATCGCAGCACCGCGCGCGCGCCGATGTGTTCGCGCGTGCGTTCGATGCGAACCAGCGGCTAGAATGAAGCCCAACGCGGCATGCATGCCGCGCGAGGGCAACGATGAGACATGACCTGGCGGCCGCCGACACCATCGGCGACGACGAAACGGGCACGCCTTTGCGGCGACGCAAGGCACACATTCGCGAGTCCAACGAAGCGCATCTGCTGGCCTGCGCGGAAGCCGTGTTCGCGGAGCGCGGGCTCGACGGCGCGAGCACCGCGATGATCGCGGAGCGCGCGGGCCTGCCGAAGGCGAACCTGCATTACTACTTCCCGACGAAGCTTGCGCTGTACCGCCGTGTGCTCGACGACCTGTTCGAAGACTGGCACCGCGCGGCCGGATCGTTCGAGACCGGCGACGATCCGGTCGAAGCGATCGCCAGCTACGTGCGCGCGAAGATGGATCTGTCGCGACGGCGCCCGCTCGGCTCGAAGGTATGGGCGAACGAGATCATCCACGGCGCCGCGCACATGCAGGACATCCTGTCGGAGCGCGTGAAGCCGTGGTTCGACACGCGCGTGAAGGTGATCGAAGGCTGGATCGCGCGCGGCCTGCTCGCGCCGATCGATCCGCACGCGTTGATGTACCTGATCTGGGCGACCACCCAGCACTATGCGGATTTCGATGCGCAGATCCGCGCGCTGAGCGGCAAGCGTGCGCTCACGCAGAAGGCTTTCGCCGAGACGACCGAAGAGGTCGTGCAGCTCGTGATCCGCGCGTGCGGCGCGGTGTCGCCGGAGGCGGCGCGCGATCGGTGACGTGACCGCCGAACGCGCGCCATCGTGCGCCGCGCTTAAGCGGCCACCTTGCGCTTGGGAACGCCCGTGCGCTGCTGCGCTTCCCAGTTCTCGACGAAGCCGACCGACGCATCGGACGGCGCGAGCGTCTTCCGCCCGCGCACCAGATCGGCCGCCCGCTCGGCCAGCATGATGGTCGGCGCGTTCAGGTTCCCGTTCGGCTCGGTCGGAAACACCGACGAATCGATGACGCGCAGGCCCTGAACGCCGCGCACGCGCAATTCCGAATCCACCACGGCCATCGCGTCCTCGCCCATCCGGCACGAGCCGCACGGATGCATCGTGCTTTCCATGTTGGCACGCACGAACGCATCGATCTCGTCGTCCGTCGTCACGTCCGGGCCGGGTGCCAGCTCCACGCCGCGGAAGCGATCCATGGCCGGCTGCCCGACGATCTCGCGCGTGAGGCGCACGCAGCGACGGAACCCCTCGCGATCTTCCTCGCGGTCGAGATAGTTGAACCGGATCTCCGGATGCTCGTACGGATCGGCGGAGCGAACCCGAACGTGCCCGCGGCTCTTGGGCTTGTTCGGCCCCGTGAGCACCATGAAGCCGTGCCCCTTGTACGGCTTGTCGCCGTCGTAACGCATCGCCGCCGGCAGGAAGTGGAACTGGATGTCGGGCCAGCGCAGCCCTGCTTCGGAACGGATGAACCCGCCTGCCTCGAAATGGTTGCTGGCACCCAACCCGTCCTTGAACAGCAGCCAGCGCAGGCCGATCATCGCCTTGCCGAGCAGCCCCATCTTGCCGTTGAGCGACACCGGCTCCTTGCACTCGTACTGAATGTAGATTTCCGAGTGATCCTGAAGATTCTCGCCGACGCCCGGCAGGTCGTGCACGATCTCGATCCCTGCCTTGTTCAACACGTCGGCCGGCCCGATCCCCGAGCGCTGCAGCAGATGCGGCGAGCCGATCGGCCCCGACGACACCAGCACTTCGCGCGTGCAGCGCACCGTGTGCTGGACGCCGCCCTGCTCGTAGACCACGCCGACCGCGCGTTTGCCTTCCATCACGATCCGGCGCGTCATCGCATGGGTGAGAACGGTCAGGTTGGGTCGCTGCATCGCCGGGCGCAGGTACGCGTTCGCGGTCGACCACCGAACGCCGTTCTTGACCGTCATGTGCATCGCGCCGAACCCTTCCTGCATGTAGCCGTTGCAATCGTCGGTCTTGATGTAGCCGGCCTCGGCCCCCGCTTCCACCCATGCGCCGTACAGCGGGTTCTGCATGTTGTTGCCGTTGTTGGTGCTCAGCGGGCCGTCCGCGCCGCGATATTCGTCGCCGCCGAACTTGTAGCTCTCGGCCTTGCGGAAATACGGCAGGCAGTTGCGGTATCCCCAGTCGCGCGCGCCGAGCGATTCCCATTCGTCGAAATCGCACGCATGCCCGCGAATGTAGACCAGGCCGTTGATCGACGACGAGCCGCCGAGCACCTTGCCGCGCGGGCAATGCAGGCGGCGTCCGTCCAGGTTCCGTTCCGGCGCCGTCTCGTAGTGCCAGTTGAACCGCTTCGTGTTCATCGGCATCGAGAACGCGCTCGGCATCTGGATGATCACGCTGCGATCGCTTCCGCCGTACTCCAGAACCAGCACGCTGACGTTCGCATCCTCGGTCAGGCGGTTCGCCAGCACGCATCCCGCCGACCCGGCGCCCACAATGATGTAGTCGTAGTATTTAGTCATCTTGATTATCCTGCTCGATGAATGATCCTGGCGTGCCGGGTCAGCCGCGCTTTTTCTCGCCGGTGGTGAACTCCGGCATGTGCGCTTCGATGTGCGCGATTTCCGCTTCCTCGCGCCGCAGGTCGAGCGACCGGCACAGCACGTAGTACGCGAGCGCCGAGACGATCAGCCCCACCAGCCAGGCCAGGTCGACACTGCCCATCGCCTTCGCGAGCGGGCCGACATAGACCTCGCGGTCGCCGTCGAAGATGCAGAAGAACGGCACCATCGACACGAACCCGATCAGGTACGAAAGCAGGCCGCGTCCGCCCCAGTTCCCGTACAGGCTGTCGCGCGGGCGAAAGAAATGCGGCACCGCGTAACGCCCCTTGCGCACGAAGAAGTAGTCGGTCAGGTTGACTGCCGTCCACGGCACCAGGAAATACAGCATCACCACCAGATAGATGTTGAGCACCGACAGGCCGGAACCGGACGCGTAGATGCGCATCGCCACGCCGAACTGCAGCAGCACGACGAAGACGATCGCCGCGATCCGTGCCTTCGCGGTCGGCTCCACCTTCCGGAACGAGTCCACGCTGGTGATGGCCGTCAGCTTCGCGCTGTAGATGTTCATCGCGATCACCGGCAGGAACGCGACGATCGTGATGGCCACGACCGCCGTGCCCAGCTGCGGCGCGATTCCGGCACCCACGCCGTGGAGCGCGACGAGCACATCGGTCGCATGCAGGTGCGCACCGAGCCATCCGCCCACCGCGATCATCCACGCGCCGGACAGCGATGCCCCGACGAACACCGCGGCGATCAGCCTGCCGCTCGGCGTGTTCTTCGGCAGGTAGCGCGAATAGTCCGACACGTACGGCGCATACGCGATGTTGTAGCTGGCCGCCGCCGCGAACTGCGCGATGAAGCCGGTCCAGTTGAAGCCCAGCTTCGCGACCGGCGCACCGGCCGCCGCCGGCGCGTCATGGATCCAGCCGGCCAGCACCGCCAGCGTCACGAGGCCGTAAAGCGGCAGCGAAAGATACAACGACCATTTGAACGTCCGGTGCATCCAGTCGTGTCCGAGGATCGCGAGGATCGTGGCCGGCACCGTCACGACCAGCGCGACCTGCAGCGGATCCCAATGGAACAGCGTCCTGAGGCCCTGCATCATCAATACCAGGTTGACGATGTTGAAGCCCGCGAAGACGAACAACGTCGCCAGCAGCACGAGCACGACGCCGCGATAACCGAACTGCGCGCGCGACTGGATCATCTGCGGCAAGCCGAGATGCGGTCCCTGCGAGCCGTGGAACGCCATGAACAGCGTGCCGAACATGATGCCGAGCGTGCCCGAGACGGTGGTCCAGAACGAATCGAGACCGACGCTCGGCCCGACGAAGCCGATCGTCATCGTGAAGAACGTGAAGTTCCCGACGAACCAGAACGGCCCCTGGCTGGCCAGCCGGTCGGTACGCTCGCTTTCCGGGACGAAGTCGATCGAGTGCGCCTCGATGGCACCGTGGTCGCCGCGCGGCGCCTTCAATACGTTTGTTTCTGCCTGCATGTCGTACCCCATGATCGCAAAGGGCTAAGCAGAGCGAATTCCCCGGACCGGTCCGGACGAACGGGTCGAGAAGATTTCGCATCGGAATCAGGCCGCCTTCGGCCGGCTGCAGGCTTTTGCCGTGCATGCCGGCCGCAGGCGGCACATCACGTGCAACCGGTCAGGGAAGCGTGATGCAGACTGACTTGGTCTCCATCAGATAGTCGAGCTGCTCCGGCCCGAGGTCCTTGCCGAACCCGGACGTCTTGAACCCGCCGAACGGCAGCGCCGGATCGATGGTGCTGTGCGCATTCACATAGACCGTGCCCGCCTGCAACCGCGGAATCAGTCCATGCACGCGGCCCAGATCGTTCGAGTAGATCGCGGCGGCCAGGCCGAACGACGAATCGTTCGCGAGCGCCACGGCCTCGTCGAGCGTGTCGAACGGCGCGGTCACGAGCACCGGGCCGAAGATTTCCTCGCGGACGATCCGCATGTCGGGACGGCAATGCGCGAAGATCGTCGGTTCGACGAAGTGCCCCGGGCCCGCATGGGCGCGGCCGCCGTAGTAGCATTCGGCGCCTTCCCGGATGCCGGATTCGATGTACGACAGGACCGTGTCCTTTTGCCTGGCGGACACGAGCGGGCTGATGAAGCAATCGCGATCCAGCCCGGGGGCGATCTTCAACGTCGCCGTGTAGTCGGCGAGCGCCGCGAGGAAGCGGTCATGGATGTCGCGGTGGATGTAGGCCCGCGTGCCCGCGTCGCACACCTGGCCGGAGTTGAAGAACACGCCGTTGGCCACGGCCTGCGCGGCGGCGTCAATATCGGCGTCATCCAGCACGATGACCGGGGACTTCCCGCCGAGTTCGAGCGTCACGCGCTTGATGTGCCGCACCGCGTTCTGCCCGACGTCGCGCCCGACCGGCGTCGAACCCGTGAAGGTCAGCTTGTCGATGCCCGGGTGGCTCGCCATCGCGGCGCCGATCACGCTGCCGCGACCGGTCACGATGTTGACCACCCCGTCCGGAATGCCGGCTTCCTGCACCAGTTCGGCAAAGCGCAGCGTCGACAGCGACGTGAGTTCGGCCGGCTTCACGACCGTCGTGCAGCCGACCGCCAGCGCGGCCGCCAGCTTCCAGGCCATGGTCTGCAGCGGATAGTTCCACGGCACGATCGCGCCCACGACACCGATCGGCTCCTTGCGCGTATAAGCCAGATAGTTGCCCGGCAGCGACGGCTCGACCGTGCGGCCGTGCAGCTTGGATGCCCAGCCGGCGAAATAGCGGAACGTGTCGACCGTGCCCTGGATGTCGATCGCGCGGGCCTGCGCGACGGACTTGCCCATGTCGATCGACTCGATCTCCGCGAGTTCGTCCGCGTGCGCCTCGATCAGGTCGGCCAGCCGGTGCAGCAGCCGCTCGCGCTCCAGCGGCTTGAGGCGGCGCCATTCGCCGTGATCGATCTGGTGGCGGGCGGCGGCGACGGCACGGTCGAGATCGGCCGGCGTCGCGAACGGAATCTGCGTGATGACGCCCTCGGTCGACGGCTCGGTGACGGCGCTGAACTGGCCGTCGCTGCCGTCCACCCACGCGCCCCCGATGAACATCTTCATCGGCTTGGCGAGAAAGTTGCGGGTCGCCTGGGAAACATCGTGACGATCGAGATATTGCGCGACTACGGCATCCATGTTGATCTTCCTTGATAGCCTGCCCGGCGCCTCTCGGCGAGGTCCCCCGGGCCGTACGGTAGTGACTTCGGGCGTCCCGCGAGACGTCGCGCCCGATTCCTGATATGAATGTCTCAGCGGGCGCGGGCCAGGCTGCGCGCGTGGAAAATGAAACCGATACTGTTCATCAGCAGTTGCGCGGCCAGGATCGACGTCGTGCCGGTCGGATCGTAAGCCGGCGCCACTTCCACCAGGTCCATGCCGACGATGCTTCCGTGGCTGCGCTTCGCGAGCGCCTGGATGATCTCGAGCACTTCGTAGTACTGGAAACCGCCGTGGCTCGGCGTGCCGGTTCCCGGCGCGATCGACGGATCGAAGCCGTCGATGTCGATCGTGATGTAGTAGGCGCCGCGCTGCGGAATCTGCTCGAGCACGCCGTCGGTGCCGAGGCGCCGGACATCGCGCACGGACAGGATGTTGGAACCCGCGGCACGGGCCGCGTCATAGTCGCTGCGGTTGGATGACGAGACGTTGCGGATGCCGAGCTGCGTCATGCCGGCGATATGGTCCATCTCGGAGGCCCGGCGCAACGGGTTGCCGTGTCCGTATCGCACGCCGTGGCGTTCGTCGACGAAGTCGAGGTGCGCATCGAAATGCACGATGTGAATCGGCCCGCGGCCTTCGAACGCCTTGATCACCGGCGCATGCACCGAATGATCGCCGCCGAGCACTACCGGCATCGCCCCGCCGGCGAGAATCTTGCGCACGGCCAGTTCGATGTTCGCGTTGCTCGTGGCCATGTCGGTGTGCACGATGTCCGCATCGCCGACGTCCACCATGCGAACCTGGTCCTCGGTCAGGTAGAGCACGTCGTCTTCGTGATCGTACGCGCCCGCGTGCCCGAACGAAAACAGCGTCGACGCCTCGCGAATGCCGCGCGGGCCGAAGCGCGCGCCCGAGCGCCACTGGGTGCCCATGTCGTTGGGCGCACCCAGGATCGCGACGTCCGCGTCGATGTTCTCCCAGTCGAGACACACCGGCGCCTTCGCAAAGGTGCAGTGACCGACGAACGGCAGGTTGAGCCTGCCCTTTTCATAGCTGTTGTTCTGCATTGTCTCCGTCTCCATCTGTATGCGGATTCGTCTTCGGCGCACGGCCGTCCATGCGCTTGCCTTTGCGGTCACTATGGGCAAAAATTTTTTCCGGAAAAATAGCAGGCATCAGATGTCCATATCGGATATTCCGATGTGACGGACGGAGGAGAACGGAACGTGAAACAGCTGCAGGACATCGACCTGAAACTGCTCAGGATTTTCATGACCATCGTGAAATGCGGCGGTTTCTCCGCCGCGCAGGCCGCGCTGAACGTGAGCCAGTCGACCATCAGCGAGCAGATGACCAGCCTCGAAACGCGCCTCGGCGTCAAATTGTGCGAACGCGGCCGCAGCGGCTTTCGTCTGACGGAACACGGCGTCGCGACCTACGAATCCGCGCAGCGCCTCGCGCTCGCGGTGGAAGCGTTCTGCATGGACACCCATGCGCTCAAGCAGCGCATCTCGGGCCGGCTTCATCTCGGCATCATCGACAACACGGTCACCGACACCGACAGCATCCTGCCGCTCGCGCTGCGCCGGTTCGTCTCGCGCGGTCACGACGTCCAGCTCGACATCTACATCGGCACGCCGGCCGAACTCGAGGAGCGCGTGCTCGACGGGCGGCTGCACCTCGCGATCGGCCACTTCCCGCTCACCGTCGCCGGCCTGTCCTACACGCAACTGTACGAGGAGCCCGACGGCCTCTACTGCAGCCGCTACCATCCGCTGTTCTCGACCGACGCCACCGGCGACGCGCTGATCGAACGCATCCGGCAAAGCCAGGTGGTCGCGCGCGCGTTCCTGCAGCAGCGCGACCTGCAATTGCTCGAGAGCGGCAGCGCGGCCGCGACCGTCGACAATGTCGAGGCACAGGCGATCCTGATCCTGACGGGCGCGTATATCGGCTTTCTGCCGCGGCACTACGCGAGACAGTGGGTCGACGCCGGCCAGATGCGCCAGCTCGCCGCGGAACAGCTCACGTCCGCGTGGCCGTTCTCGTCGATCACGCGTCGCGGCGCCGCGCAGCCGACCGTGCTTCGCGCGTTCCTCGACGACCTGATGGCCCAGTCGGGCAACCGCCCCCCGCCGGCGGACAGATAGTCGATATCGGATATTCATTTCGGTCTCCACCGAAGTATCGACCGGCCGCGATCGCGGCGCGGCCTTGCTCCGCCATGCCGCGCGCCGTTTTCGGCGCGCCTGCGCCGTGCCGCGGCATCTGCCTCGCCGCATGGGCGGTCGAACGGGGTGTTGACACCGCCGCGGGCGTGCGACTAGATTGTCGCCAGCTATCGGGATGTGTCAGGAGAGACCGCCGTCCGGCGGCGCCGAAGGGGAATCGCCCCAGAAACTCTCAGGCAAAAGGACTGACGCATCGATTAGCGCTCTGGAGAGTAGGCCTCTGGTCGTCGACCAAGCCTCGCCGAAGGAGAAGCGCCCCGCCGGGGCGCGCAATCTCTCAGGCAAACGGACAGAGGGGGCATCAGGCATGCAGCCTGGAATGCCCCGGTCTCGTCCGGATGCCGACTCGTCGATCATCCTCCCGCCCGTGCACTTCCGGCTTGCGTGTGCCGCATCACTCAACGCAACCCTGTCAGGAAGAGAGCATATGAGCGAGGTCCGATACACCGAATCCCATGAATGGCTGCGCGTCGAAGACGACGGCAGCGCCACCGTCGGCATTACCGACCACGCGCAATCGCAGCTGGGCGATCTGGTTTATGTCGCACTGCCAAACGAAGGCGACGCCTTTGCCCAGTACGACGAGGCCGCCACCGTCGAATCGGTCAAGGCCGCCGGCGAGGTCAAGATGCCGGTGTCCGGCACCGTGCTGGAAGCGAACGCCGCCCTGGGCGACACGCCGAGCCTCGTCAACGATTCGGCGGAATGCGACGGCTGGTTCTTCAGGATGCGCATCGACAGCCCGGAGCAGCTGAGCGGGTTGATGGACGCCGCCGCGTATCGCGCCTATATCGGCGAATGATGGAGACGGCCATGAACGCATTCGATTCCGTCGCGCAGCGCGAGTCGTTCGTCCGCCGCCACATCGGCCCCGATGCCGACGAACAGGCCGCGATGCTGGCCGTGCTCGGCGTGGACTCCGTCGACGAGCTGGTGAAGCAGGTCGTCCCCGCAGCGATCCGCAGCGATGCGCCGCTCGCCCTGCCTCCCGGCTGCACCGAAGCCGACGCGCTGGACCGGCTGGCTGCACTGGCAGGCCGCAACCAGGTGTTCCGCTCGTTCATCGGCATGGGATACCACGACACCCACACGCCGCCGGTCATTCAGCGCAACGTGCTGGAAAATCCGGCCTGGTACACGGCCTACACGCCGTACCAGCCGGAAATCTCGCAAGGCCGCCTGGAGGCGCTGCTCAACTTCCAGACCATGATCGCCGACCTGACCGGCCTCGAGATCGCCAACGCGTCGATGCTCGACGAAGGCACCGCGGCCGCCGAGGCGATGACGTTCTGCCGGCGCCTCGCCCGGTCGGACAGCCGGATCTTCTTCGTCGCGCACGATTGCCATCCGCAGACGATCGAGATCGTTCGCACGCGCGCGGAGCCGCTCGGCATCGAGATCGTCGTCGGAGATCCGCGCCGCGATCTGTCCGCCACCGGCTGTTTCGCCGCGCTGCTGCAATATCCGGGCACCTTCGGCGACATCCACGATTACCGCGACGTGGTCGGCACCCTGCATGCGAACGGCGCGCTTGCCGTGGTCGCCGCCGACCTGCTCGCGCTGACCCTGCTCGCGCCGCCGGGCGAATTCGGCGCCGACGTGGCGGTCGGCACCACGCAGCGCTTCGGCGTGCCGCTGGGTTACGGCGGCCCGCACGCCGGTTATTTCGCGACGCGCGACACGTTCAAGCGCACGATGCCGGGACGACTGGTCGGCATGTCGATCGACGCGCACGGCCGCCCGGCGCTGCGCCTCGCGATGCAGACGCGCGAACAGCACATCCGGCGCGAGAAGGCCACCAGCAACATCTGCACCGCGCAAGTACTGCTCGCCAATATCGCCGGCTTCTACGCGGCCTATCACGGCCCGCACGGACTGACCGCGATCGCGCGCCGCATCCACCGCCTCACCGCGATCCTGGCCGCGGGCCTGCGCCGGCTCGGCCATGCCGTGCCAACCGAATACTGCTTCGACACCATCGCCGTCGACAGCGGCATTCGCACCGATGCCGTGCACGCGGCGGCACGGGCCCGCCGGGTCAACCTGCGCGCCATCGACGTGCGCCGGATCGGCATCTCGCTCGACGAGACGACCACGTCCGACGATATCGTCACGCTCTGGTCGATCTTCTCCGAAGGGCGCGCCGTTCCCGACTTCGCGGCCGTCGACGCCGCCACCGCCGATGCGTTGCCTGCCCCGCTGCTGCGCCGAAGCGCCTTCCTCATGCACCCGGCGTTCAACAGCCACCATTCGGAAACGCAAATGCTGCGCTACCTGCGCCGGCTCGCCGACCAGGATCTCGCGCTCGACCGCACGATGATTCCGCTCGGCAGCTGCACGATGAAGCTGAACGCCACCGTGGAAATGATGCCGATCACGTGGCCGGCGTTCGCCCGGCTGCATCCGTTCGCACCGGCCGAACAGGCCGACGGCTATCGCGTGCTGGCGCGGGAACTCGAGGCGATGCTGTGTACGATCACCGGATACGACGCGGTGTCGCTGCAGCCGAATGCGGGCTCGCAAGGCGAATACGCGGGCCTGCTCGCGATCCGCGCGTATCACGCGAGCCGCGGCGAGGCACAGCGCGACATCTGCCTGATTCCGTCGTCGGCGCACGGCACGAACCCGGCATCCGCACAGATGGCTGGCATGCAGGTCGTCGTCGTCGATTGCGACGACGACGGCAACGTCGACATCGAGGACCTCGCCGCCAAGGCCGCCCGGTACGACAGCCGGCTGGCCGCGATCATGATCACCTATCCGTCGACCCACGGCGTGTTCGAGGCCCGCGTACGCGACGCCTGCGACATCGTCCATGCGCACGGCGGCCAGGTCTACATCGACGGCGCCAACATGAACGCGCTGGTCGGCCTTGCCCAGCCGGGCGCGTTCGGCGGCGACGTGTCGCACCTGAACCTGCACAAGACCTTCTGCATCCCGCACGGCGGCGGCGGCCCCGGCGTCGGCCCGATCGGCGTCAAGGCGCATCTTGCGCCGTTCCTGCCCGGGCATCGGGAGGGCAGCGTGCCGGGGATCGGTGCGGTGTCCGCGGCGCCGCTCGGCAGCGCGAGCATCCTGCCGATCACGTGGACCTACATCACGTTGATGGGGTCGCGCGGGTTGCAGCGTGCAACCGAGGTGGCGATCCTCAACGCCAACTACATCGCCGCGCGCCTCTCGCCACACTACCCGATTCTCTATACGGGGCCGAACGGCCGCGTCGCGCACGAATGCATCATCGACCTGCGGCCGTTGAAGGACAGCAGCGGCATCAGCGTCGACGACGTCGCCAAGCGCCTGATCGATTTCGGCTTCCACGCGCCGACGATGAGCTTCCCGGTCGCCGGCACGCTGATGATCGAGCCGACCGAATCGGAATCGAAGGCCGAACTCGACCGGTTCATCGACGCGATGATCGCGATCCGCGCCGAAATCGCAGCCGTGGAAGCGGGCACGCTGGATGCCGAAGACAATCCGCTCAAGCACGCGCCGCACACGGCGGCCGAACTCGTGGGCGACTGGCCTCACGCGTATTCGCGCGAACAGGCCGTCTATCCGCTCGGCGTCGCGGCGACGGCAGGCGGCAAGTACTGGCCGCCGGTTTCGCGGGTCGACAACGTCTACGGCGACCGCAACCTCGTGTGTTCGTGTCCGCCGATGGAAGCGTATCGATCGTGACGCGCCGGCCGACCCACTCGTAACGACACTCAACCCTGCTTGAGCGGCCGCGCACCCGACGTGCGCGCCGCACCGATACCAGGAGAAGGAAAAATGTTCAGCAAAGACATGCGGATCGAAGGCTTCGATGACGAACTGTGGACGGCGATGGAACGCGAGCGCATTCGCCAGGAAGACCATATCGAGCTCATCGCTTCGGAAAACTACACGAGCCCGCGCGTGCTGCAGGCGCAAGGCTCGGTGCTGACCAACAAGTATGCCGAGGGCTATCCGGGCAAGCGCTACTACGGCGGCTGTGAATTCGTCGACGTTGTCGAACAGCTGGCGATCGATCGCGCAAAGGCGCTGTTCGGTGCCGGCTACGCGAACGTGCAGCCTCATTCCGGCAGCCAGGCCAACGCCGCCGTCTACATGGCACTGCTCGAGCCGCACGACACGATACTCGGCATGAGCCTCGCGCACGGCGGTCACCTGACGCATGGCGCGCATGTGAATTTCTCGGGCAAGCTCTACCGTGCGGTGCAGTACGGCCTGAACGCGAAAACCGGCGAGATCGATTACGACCAGGTCGAGGCGCTGGCGATCGCGCACCGGCCGAAACTGATCACGGCCGGCTTCTCCGCCTATTCCCGCGTGGTGGACTGGGCGCGCTTCCGGCAGATCGCCGACGCCATCGGCGCATACCTGTTCGTCGACATGGCTCACGTCGCGGGCCTGGTGGCGGCCGGCGCGTACCCGAATCCGCTGCCGCACGCGGACGTCGTCACCACGACGACCCACAAGACGTTGCGCGGCCCGCGCGGGGGCCTGATTCTCGCCCGGACGAACCCGGAGATCGAGAAGAAGCTCAATTCCGTCGTGTTCCCCGGCATCCAGGGCGGCCCGCTGATGCATGTCATCGCCGCCAAGGCCGTTGCGTTCAAGGAAGCGCTGTCGCCCGGGTTCCGGATCCATCAGCAGCAGGTGGTCGCCAACGCCCGGGCCATGGCCGATACGTTCGTCACACGCGGCTTCGACATCGTCTCCGGCGGAACGGACAATCACCTGTTCCTCGTCAGCCTGATCCGCCAGGGATTGACCGGCAAGGCGGCCGATGCGGCGCTGGGCCGCGCGCACATCACCGTGAACAAGAACGCGGTGCCCGACGACCCGCAGAGCCCGTTCGTCACCAGCGGCATTCGCATCGGCACGCCTGCCGTGACGAGCCGCGGTTTCAGGGAAGCGGAAGCGCGCGCGGTGGCCGGCTGGATCTGCGACATCCTGGCCGATATCGAGAACCCGTCGGTCATCGACCGCGTTCGGCGACACGTCGCCGAACTGTGCGGCGCATTCCCGGTATACGGCAAGTAACGGCCGTTCGGGCCATTGCCCGACCGTTCTTCGGGAGCGACTTCGACGTCGCTCCGGAGAACGGGACACGCCTCCGGATACGGGATCGTTCCAGTCGTTCATTCCGTACTCCGAAGCTGTGCCGCGCGCGATCTCCTAAAATCCTGTTGATCCGGAATAACGATGACGATCCCACTTTCCCGTACTCCACTTCACGACCTTCACGTCGAGCTCGGCGCGAAGATGGTTCCGTTCGCCGGGTACGAAATGCCCGTCCAGTACCCGCTCGGCATACTCAAAGAGCATCTTCACACGCGCGAGCAGGCCGGGCTGTTCGATGTCTCGCACATGGGACAGGTGCTGCTGTCGGGCCCGGATGCCGCCGCCGCGCTCGAAACGCTGGTGCCGGTCGACGTGATCGACCTCCCGCCGGGCATGCAGCGCTACGCGTTGTTCACGAACGAGCAAGGCGGCATTCTCGACGACCTGATGATCACCCGCCTCGGCGACGCCGAGCTGATCGCGGTCGTCAACGCCGCGTGCAAGGACCGCGACCTCCGCCATCTGAGGGAACGGATCGGCCACCGCTGTGACGTCGTCGAGCTGGCCGACCGCGCGCTGCTCGCCCTGCAAGGGCCGGCCGCCGCGTCGATTCTGGCGCGCCTGGCGCCCCGCCTGGCCGAACTGGTCTTCATGCAAAGCACGCGTGTCGAGCTGGCCGGCGCGGCGTGCATGGTCAGCCGCTCCGGCTACACCGGCGAGGACGGCTACGAGATCTCCGTGCCGGCCGATCGGGCGGAAGCGCTCGCACGCCTGCTGCTGGCCGACCCTGCCGTCGAGCCGATCGGTCTCGGCGCGCGCGATTCGCTGCGTCTCGAAGCCGGCCTGTGCCTGTACGGCCACGACATCGACACCGGCACCACGCCGATCGAAGGCGGGCTGCTGTGGGCCCTCTCGAAAGTGCGACGCCCTGGCGGTGCACGCGCCGGCGGCTATCCCGGCGCGGATGTCGTCGCGCGGCAGATCGCCGAGGGCGTGAAAAGAAGACGCGTCGGCTTCGTCGTGAAAGACAGGGTGCCGGTGCGCGAGGGCGCCGACATCGTCGACGCCGACGGGCGCTCGATCGGCACGGTGACGAGCGGCGGCTTCGGTCCGACGTACGGCGGCCCGGTGGCCATCGGCCATGTCGCGGCCGAATTCGCGACACCGGGCACGGCGCTGCATGCGATCGTCCGCGGCAAACCGGTTCCGATGGAAGTCGCGAGAACCCCGTTCGTCGCGCAACGCTACTACCGCGGGTAAGCCATGGCGAACACGAATATCCGCAACACGCCGATGGCCGCCGGAACCCGGCTCTCCGCCGCCGAAAAAATGGCACGCATCCCCGTGAGGATCGTCGCGACCGAACCGGCCGACATGCCGCGCAAGCCTGAATGGATTCGTGCCGCCTTTCCCGGCTCGCGCGAGGTGATGGCGCTCAAGAAAATCCTGCGCGAGCAGAAGCTGCATACGGTATGCGAGGAAGCCGGTTGCCCGAATCTCGGCGAGTGCTTCGCTCACGGCACGGCGACCTTCATGATCATGGGCGACATCTGTACACGGCGTTGTCCGTTCTGCGATGTCGGGCACGGCCGCCCGCTTCCGCTCGATCCGGACGAGCCGGCACGACTCGCCGAAACGATCGCCGCGATGAGGCTCAAGTACGTGGTGATCACGTCGGTCGATCGCGACGACCTGCGCGACGGCGGCGCCGCACACTTTGCGGCCTGCATCGGCGCCGCACGCGGGATCGACCCGGCACTCCGGATCGAGGCGCTGACGCCGGATTTTCGCGGCAGGCACGAGGTCGCGCTGAACCTGCTCACGGCATCCCCGCCGGATGTGTTCAACCATAATCTGGAAACCGTGCCGCGCTTGTATCGCGAGGCGCGGCCGGGCGCCGACTACCGGCACTCGCTGGGCCTGCTGCAGGCATTCAGGTCCGCGGCGCCGAACGTGCCGACCAAGTCGGGCCTGATGCTGGGCCTCGGCGAAGAGATCGACGAGGTCGAACAGGTGATGCGCGACTTGCGCGCGCATGGTGTCGACATGCTGACCCTCGGCCAGTATCTGCAGCCGACCCGCCACCACCTGCCGGTGAAGCGCTTCGTTCCACCCGCGGAATTCGCGCAGTTGCGGCAGCGCGCGCTTGCGCTCGGGTTCAGCCAGGTCGCATCGGGGCCGATGGTGCGCTCGTCCTATCACGCCGACCTGCAGGCGAAAGGCGAAACGGTCGAATGACGGCGGATTCGGCGAAGCGCGCGTGACGCGCTTCGCCGATGCGGCGGTATGGTCCCGGGCCAGACCGCCTGCGTCCTCCCGGCGCGCGTTACGCGACGCGCTCGATCGCGATCGCCGTCGCCTCGCCGCCGCCGATGCACAGCGACGCGACGCCGCGCTTGAGCCCATACGCTTCGAGCGCGGCCAGCAGCGTCACCATCACGCGTGCGCCCGATGCGCCGATCGGATGGCCGAGCGCGCACGCGCCGCCGTGCACGTTCACCTTGTCGTGCGACAGGTCGAGATCGCGCATCGCGGCCATCGCAACCACCGCGAACGCTTCGTTGATCTCGAACAGGTCGACGTCGCGCAGGCTCCAGCCGGTTTTCTCCGACAGCTTGCGGATCGCGCCGATCGGCGCCGTCGCGAACAGGCCCGGCTTGTTCGCGTAGGTCGAATGCCCGACGATCACCGCCTTCGGCGCGAGGCCGAGCCGGTCTGCTTCCGAGCGGCGCATCATCACGAGCGCGGCCGCACCGTCGGAAATCGACGACGAATTGGCGGCCGTCACCGTGCCGCCTTCGCGGAACGCCGGCTTGAGCGTCGGAATCTTGTCGAGCTTCGCTTTGCCCGGCTGCTCGTCGATCGACACGACGGCTTCCGTCTTGCCGGCCTTCACCGTCACCGGCGCGATCTCCGACACGAAGCGCCCTTCCGCGATCGCGCGTTGCGCGCGCGTCAGCGACGCGATCGCGAACGCGTCCTGCTCCTCGCGCGTGAACTGGTAAGCCTGCGCGCAATCCTCCGCGAACGTGCCCATCAGCCGGCCCTTGTCGTACGCATCCTCGAGCCCGTCGAGGAACATGTGGTCGAGCACCTGGCCGTGCCCCATGCGCATTCCCGCGCGCGCCTTCGGCAGCAGGTACGGCGCATTCGTCATGCTCTCCATCCCGCCCGCGACCGCCACGTCCGCCGATCCGGCCAGCAGCAGGTCGTGCACGAACATCGCGGCTTTCATCCCGGAGCCGCACATCTTGTTGACCGTGGTCGCGCCCGTACCCAGCGGCAAGCCGGCCTTCAGCGCGGCCTGCCGCGCCGGCGCCTGACCCTGGCCGGCCGGCAGCACGCAGCCGAACACGATTTCATCGATGCGCTCCGCGGGCACGTTCGCGCGCTCGAGCGCCGCGCGGATCGCCACCGCGCCGAGCTCGCTCGCGCTGGCCGCGGCCAGGTCGCCCTGAAAACCACCCATCGGCGTGCGTGCCGCGCCGACGATTACGATCGGATCCTGTGTCGTCATGATTGCATTCCTCCAGTGTCAGCGCGGTGCCATGCGCAGCGCGCCATCGAGACGGATGACTTCGCCGTTCAGCATCGTATTCTCGGCGACGTGGCGCACCAGCGCCGCGAATTCTTCGGGGCGGCCGAGCCGCGGCGGGAACGGCACGCTCTTGCCGAGCGCGTCCTGCACGTCCTGCGGCATGCCGGCCATCATCGGCGTCGCGAAGATGCCCGGCGCGATCGTCACCACGCGAATGCCGAACCGCGCGAGTTCGCGCGCGATCGGCAGCGTCATGCCCACCACGCCGCTCTTCGATGCCGCATACGCGGCCTGCCCGATCTGTCCGTCGAACGCCGCGACCGACGCGGTGTTGACGATCACGCCACGCTCGCCTTCCGCGTCGGCGTCCTGTTTCGACATCGCATCCGCCGCCAGCCGGATCATGTTGAACGTGCCGACCAGGTTGATCGATACCGCACGCGCGAAGCGATCGAGCGAATGCGGGCCTTCGCGGCCGACCACCTTCTCGCCCGGTGCGACGCCCGCGCAATTCACGAGCGCATCGATGCGGCCGAACGCGGCGCGCGCGGCGGCAACGGCGGCCTGCCCGTCGGCTTCGCTCGTCACGTCGGTCTTCACGAAGCGTGCGGATGTGCCGAGTTCGTGCGCGAGGCTCGCGCCGGCGTCTTCGTTGACGTCCAGCAGCACGGCGTTGCCGCCTTTGGCGACCACCATGCGCGCCACCGCGGCACCGAGGCCCGAACCGGCGCCCGTAATCAGAAAAACGCGATCCTTGATGTTCATTCGCAGTCCGTAGTCAGTATTCGATAGTCAGGATTGAGCGACCTTCTCGGCTTCCATCTTGCGCAGCACGAAGCGCTGGATCTTGCCGCTCGGGGTTTTCGGCAGCGCGTCGACGAACTCGATCGCGCGCGGATAGGCGTGGGCCGACAGCCGTCGCTTCACGTGCTGGCTGAGTTCGTCGGCCAGCGCCGGCGTGCCGTCGAAGCCCTTCGACAGCACGACGAACGCCTTGACGATCTCCGTGCGCTCCGGGTCCGGCACGCCGATCACCGCGGCCTCGCTGACGGCCGGATGCTCGATCAACGCGCTTTCCACGTCGAACGGGCCGATCCGGTAGCCGGACGAGGTGATCACGTCGTCCGCGCGGCCGATGAAGCTCACGGTGCCGTCCGGCTCGAGCTCGACGTTGTCGCCGGTCCGGTAGTAGCCGCCCGCGATCGCCGGCGTGTCCTGCTGCCAGTAGCCGGAGAACCACAGCAGCGGCGAGCGCGCGATGTCGATCGCGAGGTTGCCGGGCTCGCCGGGGCCGAGTTCGCGACCGGTGTCGTCGAGCACCGCGACGCGATAGCCGGGCATCGCGAGACCGGCCGAACCGGCATGGACGACGTGCGTGAGCCCGTGATGATTGTTCACGACCATGCCGAGCTCGGTCTGGCCGTAGTGATCGTAGATCGGTGCGCCGAGCGCCGCGTGGAACCAGCGCACGACTTCCGGATTCAGCGGTTCGCCCGCGCTGCTGACGACCCGCAGCTGCCCTTTCAGGCGCGATGCCGCTTCCGTGCCGGCCGCCATCAGCATCCGGTACGCGGTCGGCGAACCGGCGAGGCTCGTGATGCCGAGCCGTTCGATCACGTCGTAGGTGCTGTCGACCGTGAAGCCGCCCTCGTACAGCGTCGTGGCGTGGCCGAGCAGCAGCGGGCCCGTGATCGCGTAGTAGAGGCCGTATGCCCAGCCCGGATCGGCGATGTTCCAGAAACGATCGCCGGCGCGCAGGTCCACCGCGTCGCGCATGTATGCGCCGAACGCGAGCAGCGCGCGCAGCGGCACCGGCACGCCCTTCGGCAGGCCCGTCGTACCCGACGTCGACATCATCATGAACAGGTCGGTGCCCTTGCGCGGCACCGGTTCGAATAGCGCGGACTGCGCGTCGAGCGCCGCACGGAAATCGATGTCGCGCGCCGGCAGCGCGTCGCCCGCCTCGCGCACCGTCGCGACCCGCGGGCAATCCACGATCTCGTCGAGCTTCGCGCGATTCGCGATGTTGGTGACGACCAGACGCGCATCGCTCATGCGCAGCCGGTGCTCGATCGCCTTCGGTCCGAACGCGGTGAAGAGCGGCTGATAGACGGCGCCTGCGCGCCACGTGCCGAGAATCGTCGCGACGAGTTCCGGCGTACGCGGCAACAGGCCGGCGACCACGTCGCCCGGCTTCACGCCCTCCTCGACCAGCAGGTTCGCGACCCGCGCCGACAGCGCCTGCATCTGCGCGAACGTGAAGCTGCGGTGCCGGCCGCCGACGTCGATCCAGTCGAGCGCGATCGCATCCGGATCCGCCGCCGCATGCCGGTCGCAGCATTCGACGCAGGCGTTCAGGCCCTGCTCCAGGTCGCCGTGCAGATGTGCGGCGGCGGTCTCGATACGGAAGCCGGCCACGGCGTCGGCGTAGGCCGGCACCACCCGGGCGGTTGCTCCATCACGCATGCGTGTCTCCTGTTCGTTATGACCGCCGGCGAACCGGGGGTATATCGATGATGGTAGACAGCCGTCACATTGCAATCAATGACAAACAGAATCTAGAATCGTGATCGCTTTTGCCATGTCTGGAGGACATGAAAAAATGGGGCCGCAGATGATCTCGCCGGGTTTCGTCGAGGATGCGCTCGAGAGCCTGCGCCGGCGGCGGATGCCGACCGAGGCCGTGCTGCGTGCCGCCGGCCTGCCGGCCGCCGTGCGCGAGCCCGTCACGCCGCAGCAGTACGGCCGGTTGTGGCTGGCGATCGCCAGCGCGATCGATGACGAATTCTTCGGGCTCGCGGCCCGCCCGATGCGGCGCGGCAGCTTCACGCTGCTGTGCCATGCCGTGCTGCACGCGGGCACGCTCGAGAAGGCGCTGCGGCGTGCGCTGCAGTTCCTGCGTGTCGTGCTCGACGAACCGCACGGCGAGCTCGTGGTCGCCGACGGCCAGGCGCAGATCGTCCTCACGCAGGCAGGCGCACCGTATTCGGCGTTCGCTTACCGGACGTTCTGGCTGATCCTGCTCGGCGTCGCCTGCTGGCTGATCGGCCGGCGCATTCCGCTGCAGCGCATCGATTTCGCGTGCCCGAGCCCCGACCAGCGCGGTGACTACCACCAGTTCTTCGGTGTGCCCGTGCATTTCGACCGTCCCGACAGCCGGCTCGCGTTCAACGCCACGTACCTCGCGCTGCCGACGATCCGCTCCGGGCAGGCGCTGAAGACCTTCCTGCGCGGCGCGCCCGGCAACCTGCTCGTGCGCTATCGGCACGACACCGGCTGGGTGGCGAAGACGCGCGCACGACTGAAGGCGCTGCCGGCCAGCGAGTGGCCGGACTTCGACACGCTGGCCGTGCGCCTCGGCACGACGCCCGCGACGCTGCGGCGACGCCTGCGCAGCGAGGGGCAGAGCTTCGCGTCGATCAAGGACGAACTGCGCGGCGCGCTGGCCCAGTCGCTGCTGCGCGGACACACGCTCAGCGTCGCGGAAATCGCGGCGGAACTCGGTTTTACCGAGCCCAGTGCGTTCCATCGAGCGTTCCGGAAATGGACGGGGACGAGCCCGGGGGCGTTTCGGCGGGAAGTCAACGGGGCGCAGGCGGAGCATTGAATTGGGGCGCGGGCGCCACGCTCGGTGCGAGCGCGCTGACGGGTACGGCCGTCATGCAAGGTATGGAAGAACCGTGAGATCGCGCATTTCTGCGCTGCAAATGCAAAAACCCCCGCCTTTCGGGCGGGGGTTCTTGGCTTAGGGAGCCTGACGATTACCTACTTTCACACGGGAATCCGCACTATCATCGGCGTAGAGTCGTTTCACGGTC
>NZ_QTPU01000036.1:0-65850 GCF_003857805.1 Burkholderia sp. Bp9099 | reverse complement strand
TGTTCCTGTCGGCGTTCCCGAGCGCCGCGCTCACGGGCCAGTCGTTCGTCGTCAGCCACGGCTGGTTCATGCAGTAAGGTCCTCGCCTCCCTGACGGGAGGCGATTCCCGTACTACCGCCCATTCTTGCGATGGCGTGCCGTCAGTCGACGCCACGCCATCCGTCACCGCCGTCCACGGCGGGATTTCTCGGAGCAACTGATGAAACCGCACGCGCGTACAGAAAAGCAGGCCGTCGATGCGGCGGACCTGCAACACGAAGCCGGCGCGCCGGCCGCTGCGCGGTCGCTGCCGTACGAAACCATCGCGCTCGTCCTGCAGGGCGGCGGCGCGCTCGGCGCGTATCAGGCCGGCGTGTTCGAAGGGCTGCACGAAGCGGGCGTTCCGCTCGACTGGATCGCAGGCATCTCGATCGGCGCGCTCAACACCGCGCTGATCGCCGGCAATGCGCCCGAACATCGCGTCGAGCGGCTGCGCCAATTCTGGGAAACGATCTGCCAGCCGGCGTTCTTTCCCGCGATTCCGGCCGCGTTCGAATTCGCGCTGTTCAACAGCATCGACCAGGTCCGCACGTTCTTCACCGCATCGCAGGCCGCAAGCGCGATGATGCAGGGCCAGCAGGGCTTCTTCTCGCCGCGCTTCCCGCCGCCGCTGCCGGGCGTGTCCGATCATCCGGAAAAGATCAGCTGGTACGACACGTCGGCACTGCGCGCGACGCTGCTCAAGCTGTGCGATTTCGACCGGATCAACTCGGGCGAGACGCGCGTGTCGGTCGGCGCGGTCAACGTCGGCACCGGCAACTTCGTGTACTTCGACAACTCGCGCATCCGCCTCGAACCCGAGCACTTCATGGCGTCCGGCGCACTGCCGCCCGCGTTCCCGCCGGTCGAGATCGACGGCGAGTATTACTGGGACGGCGGCGTCGTATCGAACACGCCCCTGATGGAAGTGCTGCGCGCGCGTCCGCGGCGCGACACGCTCGCGTTCCAGGTCGATCTGTGGAGCGCGCGCGGGCCGCTGCCGCGCACGATGGCCGACGTCGCGGAACGCACGAAGGACGTGCAGTATTCGAGCCGCACGCGTTTCGTCACCGATACGCTGCAGCGCGAACAGCGCTACCGCAACGTGCTGCGCCACGTGCTCGAGCAGGTGCCGGAAGAGCAGCGCAAGAACGACCCGTGGTGCATCGAGGCTGAAGCGATGTCGAGCGGGAAGAAGTACAACATCCAGCACCTGATCTATCAGCAGAAGGCGTACGAGCACCACTACAAGGACTATCAGTTCGGTCTGTCGACGATGCGCGACCACTGGTGCGCGGGTCTCGACGACATCCGCAAGACGCTCGCGGTCAAGGACGGCCTCGCGCTGCCCACCAACGACGCGGGCTTCGTCACGCACGACATTCACCGCCGCCGGTGATGCCGTGTGCGACGGACCGGCGTGCAGGCTGCGCCGGTCCGTCCTCTGTTCCGATTCGACATGCCGATCTTCATTGCGCTGTTCGCGCTCATCGCCCTGGGATGGGGCGCCGTCCACCTGTTTCACGTCATCGCCGCGCAGTTCGGCCAGCTGGTCGCGATCGCGGCCGCCGTGCTCGCCGCCGCGATCCTGATCGCGCTGATCGCATGGTGGATCAAGCGCCGCCGCGACATCGCACCGAACACGAAGGAACAAGGCTGGACCCACATCGTGCATCGCGCGTGGGGCGAGGTGCGCGTGTCCGCGACGCAGGGGCTGCTGTGGCTGTCGCACGACGGCGCGGACGGCCGCTATACGTTGTCGCAGCTCGACGGCTGCGAGGCGGCGCCGATCGGCGGCCGCTGGCATCTCGTCGTGCGCGTGCGCGACGCGGTGCGCGGCGAATGGAAACTGCCGATGATGGACAAGCGCGATGCGCAGCGCTGGGCGCGCGTGCTGATGCTCGCGAAGGACAACCGGCTGTAGGACGGCGGCGCGGTTCCCTGAGCGCCCTAGCGCGCGCCGAGCGCCCACAACGCGTCGAGCACGTGCTGGGTCGACCGCTCGACCGGGCCGGCCCGATGCGCGATGCCCAGTTCGCGCCACAACGCCGGACGCAGCGGCCGCATGACGATGCGTGGGTCGGGCAACGGGGCGCCCGCCTCGTGCGGCAGCAGCGTCGCGCCGTAACCCGCGGCGACCAGGCTCTTGATCGCATCGTTGTAGTTGAGTTCGATGCGCGGCTCGGGCCGGTGGCCGCCGAGCGCGAACCATTCCGTCGTGAGCCGCGACAGGCGGGTGGTCGCATCGTTGAGAATCAGCGGGCGCGCGGCCAGATAGGCCGGCGTCACGCGTGCCGGCAGCCGCCAGTCCGCGGGCAGAAAGGCCAGCACCGGATCGCGCCGCCACGCGCGGATCGACAGCCCCGCGACCGCCGCCTGCGGCAGGGCGACCAGCCCGACGTCGAGCGAGCCCTGCGCAATCCGCGCCAGTGTGTCGTGCGACGTGAGCACCGCGATCTGGACATCGATGTCCGGATGCTGCTCGCGCAGCCGGGCCACCGCCTGCGGCAGCAGATGGGCGATCGCCCCGGTCGACGCGCCGAGGCGCACGCGCCCGGTCAAACCCTGCACCTGCCGCTCGACATCGTCGAGGGTCGACTCGACCTCGGCCAGCAGACGGCGCGCCCGCTCCACCAGCACCGCACCGATCGTCGACGGCTGCACGTTGCCGCGCGTGCGCGACAGCAATGGCGCACCGATGCGGCTTTCGAGTTCGGCGACATGAAGGCTGACCGTCGGCGGCGCAAGATGCAGCAGTTGCGCGGCGGCCACGAAGGATCCCTGGTCGGCGATTGCGACCAGCGTACGCAGCCGGTCCAGACTGATCTCGCGCATGCCCACCTCTCGTTCAGGAAAACTGAATCCGATCATCAGGAAATTCAACTTTTCCTATTCTAGGCGTTCGATGGACGATACGGCTTTCCCGATGCCCGAAACGAGGAACGCGACCATCATGAGCCTCCCTACTGTCTATATCGACGGCGACCAAGGTACGACCGGACTGCAGATCCACGAGCGCCTGCGGGATCGCACCGACCTGCGGCTCGTCACGCTGCCGGATGCCGAGCGCAAGGACCCCGCGCGGCGCGGCGAAGCGATCAACGCATGCGATATCGCGATTCTGTGCCTGCCCGACGCCGCCGCGCGCGAAGCGGTCGGCTTCATCCGGAATCCGGCGGTACGCGTGATCGATGCGAGCTCGGCCCATCGCACCGAACCGGAATGGGTCTACGGTTTCCCCGAGATGGCCGACGGGCACGCCCAGGCCATCGCACGTGCACGGCGCATCACCAATCCGGGCTGCTATCCGACAGGCGCGGTCGCGCTGCTGCGGCCGCTGCAACAGGCCGGCCTGCTGCCGCGCGACTACCCGGTGAGCATCCATGCGGTGTCGGGTTACTCGGGCGGCGGCCGCGCCGCCGTCGACGCATTCGAATCGAACGACGCCGCGCGCGCGAAACCGCTGCAGGTCTACGGCCTCGCGCTCGCGCACAAGCATGCGCCCGAGATCCAGCTGCATGCCGGGCTCGCGCATCGTCCGCTGTTCGTGCCGGCTTACGGCGCCTATCGGCAGGGCATCGTGCTGACGGTGCCGATCGAGCTGCGCCTTCTTCCGGCCGGCGTGACTGGTGAGTTGCTGCACACGTGTCTCGCGCACCATTACGCCGGCGCGCGCCATGTCGAGGTCACGCCGCTCGCGGATACGCGCACGATCACGCATCTCGATCCGCAGGCGCTGAACGGTACGAACGACCTGCGGCTGAGCGTGTTCGTCAATGACGATCACGGTCAGGTGCTGCTGTCCGCCGTGTTCGACAATCTCGGCAAGGGGGCATCCGGCGCGGCCGTGCAGAATCTCGACCTGATGCTCGGCACGGAGAGCGCTGCGAAAGCGGCTTGACGCCGGAGCCGCGGGTTTGAGCCGCGGTTTGGGTGCGGGTGCGGGTGCGGGTGCGGGTGCGGGTGCGGGTGCGGGTGCGGGTGCGGGTGCGGGTGCGGGTGCGGGTGCGGGCATCATCGTCGGTCGGGCTCGTGCCTCGCGGCCATCGACGTATCGCCGCCTGTTGCGTCGTGTCGGCCCATGACGCGATGGCACGCCCAAAACGGGCATGTGCCGACGTCGCAGACATGCCCCCGTAAAAGCTCACCTTTCGCCGATTTCAGCCCGCATCGTCGCTCGCCGCGGCATTCAACCCGGCGAGCGCCTCCGCCAGAAAATCGACGCACACGCGCACCTTCGCCGAAGCCGCGACGCGTTCCGGATAGACCGCCCAGATGTTCGCCGGCTGAATCACGTCCGGCAGCACGCGCCGCAGCGCGCCGCGTTCGATCAGCGGCCCCGCCTCCCAGATCGAGCGCAGCACGATCCCGCGCCCGGCCAGCGCCCATTGCACGGCCACCTCGCCGTGGTTCGTCGACAGCGCGCCGCCGACCTTCACCGTTGCCGTTTCTCCGCGCAGGTTCAGCCGCCACACGCCGAACGGATGGTCGCGCTCCTTGATCGCGAGGCAGTCGTGCGACGCGAGATCCGCGAGCGTGCGCGGCGTGCCGCGTCGTGCGAGATAGTCGGGCGACGCACACAGCACGCGGTAGTTCGCGGCAAGGCGGCGCGCGATCAGGTGATCGGCGATCTCGTCGCCGATGCGCACGTCGAGGTCGTAGCCTTCGCCCGCGACGTCGACGAGCCGGTCGAACAGATCGAGCCGCACGTTCAGCTGCGGATAGCGCGCGGAGAAGTCGAGCAACGCCGGCGCGACGACGTGGCGGCCGAAGCCGAAGCTGCTCGAAATGCGCAGCGTGCCGCGCGGCACCGAGCGCGTGGTCGAGACATCCTCGACGAGATGATCGACGTCGTCGAGAATCTTCTCGGCACGCGCGAACACGCGTTCGCCGGCCTCGGTGACCGTCACGCGGCGCGTCGACCGATGCAGCAGCCGCGTGCCGAGCTGCGCCTCGAGCAGCGCGATGCGCTTGCTCACGTACGCGGGCGACACCGCGAGCTGCTCGGCGGCCGCGCTGAAGCTCGTCAGGCGGACGACCAGGCTGAAGACGCGCAGGTCGTCGAGATTCGGCGATTTGTTCACGATTCGTGGAAAGTCGATTAACCTTTCGCACGATTTTAATCTGAATGGAAATAAATAAAATGGCGTCACGTTCCGCTGCGCACGCTGCCGGCGGCCCGAACAGCCAAGGAGGCTTGCATGAGCGACAAGACGTACAGGATTGCCGTCATCCCCGGTGACGGCATCGGCCGTGAAGTGATGCCCGAGGGCCTGCGCGCGCTCGACGCCGTGACGGCGCGCTTCGGCATCCGTTTCCAGTTCGAACAGATCGACTGGGCGAGCTGCGACTACTACGCCCAGCACGGCAAGATGATGCCGGACGACTGGAAGGCACAGCTGTCGGACATGGACGCGATCCTGTTCGGTGCGGTCGGCTGGCCCGCGACGGTGCCCGACCACATTTCGCTGTGGGGTTCGCTGCTGAAATTCCGCCGCGAGTTCGACCAGTACATCAACCTGCGGCCCGCGCGCCTGTTCGACGGCGTGCCGTCGCCGCTCGCCGGCCGCAACGCGGGCGACATCGACTTCATGATCGTGCGCGAGAACACCGAAGGCGAATATTCGTCGGTCGGCGGCACGATGTTCGAAGGCACCGAGCGCGAAGTGGTCATGCAGCAGTCGATCTTCACGCGTCACGGCACCGAGCGCGTGCTGAAGTTCGCGTTCGAGCTCGCGCAGCGCCGCGCGAAGCGCCTGACCGTCGCGACGAAGAGCAACGGCATCGCGATCAGCATGCCGTGGTGGGACGCGCGCGCGGCCGAGATGGGCGAGCGCTATCCCGAGATCGCCGTCGACAAGCAGCACATCGACATCCTGTGCGCGCGCTTCGTGCTGCAGCCCGACCGCTTCGACGTCGTGGTCGCGTCGAACCTGTTCGGCGACATCCTGTCCGACCTCGGGCCAGCCTGCACGGGCACGATCGGCATCGCGCCGTCGGCGAACCTGAACCCGGATCGCACGTTTCCGTCGCTGTTCGAACCGGTGCACGGCTCCGCGCCGGACATCGCGGGCCAGTACGTCGCGAACCCGATCGCGATGATCTGGTCGGCGGCGATGATGCTCGACTTCCTCGGCAACGGCGCGGGCCGCGAACGCGAAGCGCACGATGCGATCGTCGCGGCGATCGAGGACGTGCTGCGCACCGGGCCGCGCACGCGCGATCTCGGCGGCCAGGCAGGAACGCAGGAAGTGGGTGAAGCGATCGCGGCGCGGATCGCAGGCTGACGGAACGATGCGCAGGGCGCGCGCAGGTGGTCGATGGATGCATGTTCAGGGGTGAGCAACACGACCGGCTGCCGCGCACCCTGGTTGATTCCGATGTGCGGGCCTGGACGCGCGCGTGTCGGTATCGATGTGATTTCGAACGGTGAGCAACGCGATGCGGTGACACGCACGGTCACGTGTCGATCCATCGCCGTAACCGGCATCACGTCGAAGTCGAGCGGTGAGTTGCATCGCGCATCGCTACACACCGATCGAATCCCGCCAGTGTCGATGTCGCATTCGTTTCGCGCGCGGGCAACGCAAAGAAAGCGCGAGCACTGCAATGCGCACGGCGCTTCCGTCAGCGCAATCGCGCCGTTTCCTGCGAAGAATGATCGGTGAGACGCGGGACGTGAAGAATCACACCGTCCCGCACGGAATCGCTCCTTCTCCCGAAAACTCTCACCTCAATACACGGCTCCCGAATTTCCTCACCGTTGAGCACAGGCGGCACGCTCGATGCGTGATCGAACGCGTTCACGCGTCGTCATCGTGCTGCGTCACAGCCCGAGATCGGACAGGCCGGGATGATCGTCCGGACGGCGGCCGAGCGGCCAGTGGTACAGGCGGTCCGCTTCGCGAATCGGCAGATCGTTGATGCTCGCGTGGCGATGCGCCATCAAGCCGTTTTCGTCGAACTCCCAGTTTTCATTCCCGTATGAGCGGAACCAGTTGCCGGCGTCGTCATGCCATTCGTAGGCGAATCGCACCGCGATGCGATTGCCGTCGAACGCCCACAGCTCCTTGATCAGCCGGTAGTCGAGCTCGCGCGTCCATTTCCGCTGCAGCAGGCCGACGATCTCGTCGCGGCCCGTCACGAACTCCGCGCGATTGCGCCACCGGCTCTGCGGCGTATAGGCGAGCGACACGCGCAGCGGGTCGCGCGTGTTCCACGCATCCTCCGCGGCGCGCACTTTCTGGCGCGCCGTGTCGAGCGTGAAGGGCGGAACGGGCGGACGAACTTCCGGGGAAGCGGACATGGGATGCTCCTGTTCAAGGTTGGGCTGCGCACGAACGCAGCCGGTTGGGACGCGTTACTGCGACGCTCGAGACACCGTATCGAGCAAGCATTCGGCGGCTGCGCGCGCATCGCGCGCCGCGACGGCATCGCCGCTGACGAGCGCCACGGCGATCGCGCCGTCGATCAGCACCAGCCATTGACGTGCGAGGCGGGCCAGCCCGCGGCGCTCGATCCCGGCTGCGTCGGCATACGCGTCGAACCGCTCGCGCACGAACGCGAGCAAGCGCGCCTTGTGCATGCGCGCGACGACGCGCACCGGATCGTCGGCGTCGGCAATTTCACCGGACGCGTTCAGGAATGCGCAGCCGTGAAAATCGCGTTCCACGAACCAGTCGCGCAGCACATCGAACATGCCGAGCAACTGCGCACGCGGCGACTTGCCGCGCGCCAGCGTCGCGTCGACGAACCAGCGCATCCAGCGTTCGTCACGGCGCTCGAGCGCGGCCACGACCAGCGCCTCCTTCGATTCGAAATGCGAATAAAAGCTCTTTCGCGCGGCACCGGATCGCTTCACGATCGCATCGACACCCGTGGCGTGGATGCCGCCCGAGTAGATCAGCGCCTCGGCCGCGTCGAGCAGCCGGTCGCGAACGGCCGGTTCGCCGGAGAGGTCATCATGTGTGTTCATGGGTTTACGGTAGAACGATCGTTCTCCCTCGTCAACAGCCGCGTGAAAAGGCCCTGCCGTCGGAAGGGCCGATCGCCGCATGGTCCCGATGGCGAGCGGCGCATTGCAGCCGGCGTTTACGACATTTTTTCTTGAAGCTGGCGCGGGGGGCTCACTACACTTCGGTCACCCTGTCTGGCCGAAAGGACATCATGCAGCGACCGGAATCCGCACGCTCCGCGCGTGCCTATGCGGCTTATGCGAAGCGGCTCGACGGCCGCGTGGTGGTAAGGCGTTTCGATCCGCGCAGCGATTCGTATGAGTCGCTGACCGCGTTGCTGCATCGTGCGTACGCGCCACTCGGCGCCGCGGGCTTCAACTGTCCGGGTGTCGACCAGCCGGCGTCGGCGACGCGCGAACGCATGCTCACCAGCGAGTGTTTCGTCGCGCTCGGCAACGCGCATCTGGTCGCGACGATCACGATGCAACCGCACGATCCCGATTCGCGTTGCGATCCGTATCGCAGCCGACGCGTCGCGACGCTCGGCCAGCTGGCCGTCGATCCGGTCTGGCAGGACCGCGGCATCGGCCGTGCGCTGCTCGCGTTCGCGCAACGGCGGGCTGCCGCGCGTGGCGCGACGCACATCGCGCTCGATGCGCCGCATGCGGCTGTCCGGCTCGTCGACTTCTATCGTCGCGAAGGGTTTCGGTTGATCGACGTGATGCGGTTTGCAGGACACAGCTACGACAGCGCGATCCTGTGCAAGGCGGTTGGCGTAGCGGGCGCGCCGATGCCTGTATCCGACACGACATCGATCGACGTCGCGCAGCGCGCCGGAGCGGCGTCGTGAGACGCGAAAGCGACGACGATCGCGCGCGGCTCGCACTACGTCGCGCCCGCACGCGGGCAGCACTGCGCATGCGCGGGCTGGTGAAGCTGACGGTCATCACGATCGCGGTCACGCAGATGCTGACGCTCGCGTTCGACAGCCTGCTCGTGTTGCTGGGCGACACGCCGGAAGCCGCGACATTGCTGCTGTTCCGCTTCGTCACGTGCGCGCTGGTCAGCTTCTGGCTTCAGGCGGACGCATCGCGCGCGTATCGGAATGCAGCGCAAAACGGACTCGTGACGGTGTCCGGCGCGCATGGCGATCTGATCGAAATCGCACCGCAATGCCCGAAACGCTGGCTCGTCGTGTTGAGTCTGCAACTCGAGCCGCGATGGCCGAACGGTGAGCGGATCGAATAGCAGGCAGCGCACCGATCGATGCCGGCTGGCGGGCTGATGGGTGAGTTGCATGTCGGTGATCGGCTCACGCCTCGAGGCCGAGCCGTGACCGGGTTGCGTGGTGACGTGCTGGCGCTGACGCAGGGCAAAACCATGACACGCGATGATGCGGCAAGGGCCCACTATTCAGGCACGACAAGCGAAAACGGAAGGGCAGGAAGAAAAGCACGCGCCGAGCGACGCGACGGAGTGGGCAGCGGAGCGGCGCTGATGGGTGAGGTGCATGCGCGATTGCATGTCACCGATGAGTGCTGCGGAATCGAAGTGCGATCGCCCTCGTATCGCTGACGAGAAACGACGTGCAGCCCGTTGAATTCCACGCCTGCGCGACACGCGGCAGCATGATCGAGCCGCCGTTCGGTACGCAAACACAGCTCCCGAATATTCTCACCTTACGCGTTCGTCGAAGCGGCCCAGCCCCGACAAACGCTCATGCCCGCACGAGCGAGGCAGCCGGCAAACGTACCGAACCGCCCCGCCGGCGCTCAGACCGTCCAGTCGAGAATCACCTTGCCGCTTTCACCCGACAGCATCGCGGCGAAGCCTTTCTCGTAATCGTCCGCCGCAAAGCGATGCGTGATGATCGGCGACAGATCGAGACCGCTTTGCAGCATCGCGACCATCTTGTACCAGGTCTCGAACATCTCGCGACCGTAGATGCCCTTGATCTCGAGCCCCTTGAAGATCACCTGGTTCCAGTCGATCGCCGTCTGCGCGGGCGGAATGCCGAGCAGCGCGACCTTGCCGCCGTGATTCATCGCCTCGAGCAGGCTCGTGAACGCGCTCGGTACGCCCGACATCTCGAGACCGACGTCGAAGCCTTCCGTCATGCGCAGGTCGGCCATCACGTCGCGCAGCGACTCGCGCGCGACGTTGACCGCGCGCGTCGCGCCCATCTTGCGCGCGAGCTCGAGCCGGTAGTCGTTGATATCGGTGATCACGACGTTGCGCGCGCCGACGTGCTTCGCGATCGCGACGGCCATGATGCCGATCGGGCCCGCGCCGGTGATCAGCACGTCCTCGCCGACGAGATTGAACGACAGCGCCGTATGCGTCGCGTTGCCGAACGGATCGAAGATCGACGCGAGATCGTCGGAGATCTCGGGCGGAATCTTGAACGCGTTGAACGCGGGAATCGCCAGGTACTCGGCGAACGCGCCTTCACGGTTCACGCCGACGCCGACGGTGTTGCGGCACAGATGCCGGCGCCCCGCGCGACAGTTGCGACAGAAGCCGCACGTGATGTGGCCTTCGCCTGACACGCGATCGCCGATCGCGAAGCCGCGCACTTCCTGCCCCATCTCGACGATCTCGCCGACGTATTCGTGACCGACGTGCATCGGCACGGGAATCGTCTTCTGCGCCCAGTCGTCCCACTTCCAGATATGGATGTCGGTGCCGCAGATCGCCGTGCGGCGAATCTTGATCAGCACGTCGTTGTGTCCGACTTCGGGGCGCTTCACGCGCGTGAGCGTGAGGCCCGGGCCGCGTTCGAGCTTTGCCAGTGCTTTCATGGTCGCGCCTCCGTCAGACGATGCCGAGCGACTTGCCGACGCGCACGAACGCGGCGACCGTCTGATCGATCTGTTCGGGCGTATGCGCGGCGCTCATCTGCGTACGGATGCGCGCGCGACCGCGCGGCACGACCGGGAACGAGAAGCCGATCACGTAGACGCCTTCAGCCAGCAGCTTGTCGGCCATGTTGGTCGCAAGCTGCGCGTCGCCGAGCATCACCGGGATGATCGGATGCGCGCCCGGCACGAGCGTGAAACCCGCGGCCGTCATCTGCTCGCGGAAACGCGCGCCGTTCTCGCGCACGCGTTCGCGCAGCTTCGCCCCTTCGTCGCTGCCGAGCAGTTCCAGCACCTTCAACGACGCCGCGGCAATGCTCGGCGTCAGCGTGTTCGAGAACAGGTACGGGCGCGAACGCTGGCGCAGCAATTCGACGATCTCGCGGCGGGCCGCGACGTAGCCGCCCGATGCGCCGCCCAGCGCCTTGCCGAGCGTGCCGGTGATGATGTCGACGCGACCGTCGACACCGCAGTGCTCGGGCGTACCGCGGCCATGCGCGCCGATGAAGCCGACCGCGTGCGAATCGTCGACCATCACGAGCGCGCCGTAACGATCGGCGAGGTCGCAGATGCCTTTCAGGTCGGCGATGATGCCGTCCATCGAGAACACGCCGTCGGTCGCGATCAGCTTGTGGCGCGCGCCCGCGGCGTCGGCTTCCTTCAGCTTCGCCTCGAGGTCGGACAGGTCGTTGTTCTTGTAGCGAAAACGCTTCGCCTTGCAGAGACGGATGCCGTCGATGATGCTTGCGTGGTTCAGCTCGTCGCTGATCACCGCGTCGTTCTCGTCGAGCAGCGTCTCGAACAGGCCGCCGTTCGCATCGAAGCAGCTCGAATAGAGGATGCTGTCCTCGGTGCCGAGAAACGATGCCAGCGCGCTTTCGAGCTGCTTGTGCACGGTTTGCGTGCCGCAGATGAAGCGCACCGACGCCATGCCGAAGCCGTCCTGGTCGAGACCGGCCTGCGCCGCGGCGATCAGGCGCGGATCGTTCGCCAGACCGAGATAGTTGTTCGCGCAGAAATTCAGCACGCCGGCACCGCCGGCGAGCCGCACGGCCGCCGCCTGGGGACTCGCGATCTCGCGCTCGGTCTTGTAAAAACCGTCCGCGCGGATCTGGTCGAGCGTCCCGCGCACCTGGGCGAGAAAGGCATCACGCATCGCAAAGCTCCTGACAGGGATTCGCATCCCGTCGCGCGTCACTCGTGGCGGCAGCGCAACGGCCTGCTACTGTTATAGTCGGTCGTTCGGTTGACCGCATTTATCCGATATTCCGAACTAGAATTCGAAATACCGAACAACTCTAAGCGAACGGAAACCAAATGGCAAGTTCCTCCGCGTCGCGGCGCACGCCTGCCAGCGCCGCACCGCAAGCGCCGGGCGTGACGCCGCCGCGCGTCGGCGAGCAAATCCAGCGCCTGCGCAACGAGCGCAAGCTGACGCTCGACGACCTGTCGCGCGCGGCTGGCGTATCGAAGTCGATGCTCTCCGAGATCGAGCGCGACAAGGCCAATCCGACGATCGCGGTCGCATGGCGGCTCACGAATGCGCTCGGCATCACGCTCGACGAGCTGTTCTCTCAGCCGAAAGCGCCGGAGACGATCCGCGTGGACGGCCCGCACGACATCCCGACGCTCGCCGGCCACGACGGCCGCTATCAATTGCGCGTATGGGGCCCGATCGACCTGGCCGGCAAGTTCGAGTGGTACGAACTGACGCTGCAGGGCGGCGGCGCGCTCGTGTCGAACGCGCACGAACCCGGCACGCGCGAGCACCTCACCGTGCTGCAGGGCGCGATGGAAATCGAAGCCGCGGCGGCGAGCCGACGCCTGAAGGCGGGCGACACCGCGCGCTACCCGGCCGACACGCCGCACGCGATCCGCAACCCCGGCAAGGCCGAGGCACGCGCACTACTGATCGTGATTCATCGCTGACGATGCGGCTAGCTGGCCGAAAGGCCAGTTGCGGAAAATACTGTATGTTTGTACAGTAAACGAACATTCCGCCATGCATGGCTGGGGCGGCGCACCGAGGCGCCCGCGCCGGTCGACAGGAGCCTGCGATGACAGAAGAACAAGATTTGGCCGCGCTCAGCTTCAAGGCTGCCGCGCACGACCTCGAACTGATCGTCCGCCATATAGCCGGGCGCTACATCCGTCAGCGCGTCCCGCTGTCGTGGCGCCTGCTGCACGCGATCGAAGCCGAGGCGCTCGCCGATCTCGGTTTTGCCAGCCGGCACGAGGCCGGCATGCGTCAACTGTTCGAACGGCCATCGGACATGACCTTTCCCGAAACGGACGATCCGATCGACTTCGGCCGATCGAATGCGCTGCCCGCCGTGTTCTCGTTCGCGGTCCTCGCGTATGAAGCCGCGGCCAAATCGCAGGAAGCGGCGCCCCGCGAGCGCGTTCACCGCCCGTCGAAGGCGTGGGGCGACTGACGTCAGGCCCCGAGCGTCCGACACGGTGGGCGGCTCCCGCATCCTGCTGTCCGCGACGTTGCGGAAAGGGCTACCATATACGCAACTAACGGAATAAATGACATGTCCCTTCCCACGCCCTCCGACACCCCGGCACGCCCGGAAGAAAAGGATCTGTTCGACCGCGGCGCGTCCGACTGGATCATCTCGCCCGAAGCCGCGTTCGACGCGTGGCTTGCCATGCAGGACTACCGCCGTTCGTCGGCCGACGTCTACCGCGCGCAATGGGGCGCCTTTCTTGCCTGGCTGCGTGCAAACCAGAAAAACCTGGCCACGGTCGATACCGCAACGATCGCGAACTTCGTCGGCGAGCTTCCGATCCGGAAAACGCAGCGAATGCGTTATTTGCGGCTGATCGAACGCGTGCTCGACCACATCCGGCGCACCGAGTTCGCGTCCACCAACCCGGCCCGCTTCATTGCTCAGGATGGCGAAGCGAACTGGCGTCAGGCACGCGACAACGAGCCAACCGGTTTCCTGACGCCGGCCGAACGCGCAAAGTTGCTGGCCTACCTGTTTTCGCCGATCGGCGTGTCCGGCTCCGCGTACTGGAAAGAGCGCCGCGACCGCGCGCTCGTCGCCGCGTTTCTCGGCGCCGGCGTGAAGACCGGCGAAGCACGCGTGCTCACGATTAGTTGCATCAATACGAGCGGAACGTCGCTGCAGATCCCGTCGACGCATCCCGATTTCGCGCGCGAAACCCATCTGGCGTCGTTCGCGATCGCGTTGCTCGAAGCGTGGCTCGTGGAGCGCAAGCGCCAGGAGATTCCCGGCGAGCTCGTGTTTCCCGCATCGCACGCCGGGCGGCCGATGCACAAGGCGACGATGTTGCGCGCGATCGACGCGATCGTCGAATCCGCGGGGCTGACGTCGTCGCGCACCGCGCGCGCGAGTCCGCAAACGCTGCGCAATACCTATGCGGCCGAGCTGTTCGAACACGACGTACCGCCCGAGCGGGTCGGCAAATGGCTCGGCTTCGTGCGGCCGATCTCGTCGAACCGGCTGCACCGCGCGTGGAAAAACTGGCGTGACGATCTCGCGAATGGTGACGCTTCCGACCAGGACGAAACTCACTGATGACGAACCGGCTGCTCACGCGACGTGATCCGTGAGCAGCCTTGTGCAGCGTAGCCTCACCGTTTCCCCGCTCCCGAAAAACCTCACCTCACGCGTCCCGCATCACCTCACCTGTGCGATCGCTGTGCCGACCGGCGCGTCAATCGCGTGCAAAGCGTGCGATCGCTTCGAATCGTGAAGGCCAGGGCCCCGACGCATGTTCGCATTCGGGGCACGATACTTCGAACCCGTCGTCGCCGTGCGACAACTCCGGTTCGCCATCGCAATGCGGGCACTGGGTCGGCACCGGAATTTCATGGTCCAGTGACGTCCCGATCGCGGAAAACGCATCGGCATCCAGCTGACCGGCATCGGCCAGGCGCCGGATCAGCGCGGAAATCTCCGGGTTCATCCCGCGGCTCGCGCGCAGCGTATTCACCTCGCGCGTCGCGCGCTCCAACTCGTCGCCCTGGCTGCGAAGCTGTTCCTCGAGCCGGTCCGCGCGGGCCTTGGTCGAACTCAGTTGCTGAAGGAAATCGAATTCCTTGCGTTGCACGTCGCGCAAACCGCTCTGATAGGTCGACGCCATGCTGCGCAGCGAGTCCAGCTCGACCAGCATCGGTTTGACGCGGCGCTCGGCTTCGGCCACCGCATCCTTGATCTGCTGCGCATAGTGTTCGGTGCGCTGCTGCAATTCGGCTTGCAGCGTGTCGATACGGTCGCGCAGCGCCGCGTTCTGCGTCTGTTCGGCATCGACGCGGCCGGCCATGGCGGCCAGTTCCTTTTCGAGTCGGGCGACTGTGGTGAGCAGCGTCGCCTCGTTTGCCGAACCGTGCGTCGATTGCGAGGCCAGCTGCACCTCGAGCTCGGTCACACGCGCCTGCAACTGCTCGTTGCGGGCTTCGCTGCGCGTCAGCGCGCCCTCGAGGGTTTCCTGGCGAACCGTGGCGTCGCGCAGCCGCTGTTCCGCATCGGTCACGCCGGCGCGGATCTGCTCGCGGTCGACATCGAGACTTTCCCTGGCCGCTTTCAACGCCTCTTCATATAGCGCGCCGAGCAATGCGCCCGCCTTTTCCTCGACCGCTTTCGGAATCGCCGCACCGTCGAGCCGAACCTTCGACGCGGCACGGATCCGTTCCCAGAAATGATCGATGTCCTTCGGAATGTCGCTGGCACTGCCGGTCTGGGTCAGATCGCGGACATTGGCGGCCGACGGCCGGATGCCGAGATCGAAAAACAGGCGCTTGCAGGCATGCAGCGACAACTCCTGGCGGCGCGCGCCGCTCGCGCGTAGCGATTCGAGTTCTTCCCGGATGGCTTCACGTATTTCATCCAGCGTCATGGCAGGACTCACAGACATTGAAATGTTGTGATCATAACGGAATACGTATTTTTTGATACCTGTTTTTGTCGGCCGCGGTGAATTTACGTCACTGTGCACAGAAATCGGCGCTGTGAGCCGATCTGGATGAGCCAGCGTCCCGATTCCGTGAAACAAAGCGAAGAAAGCGAGCCAAGTACTTGTGTTGAAAGCGTTTTTTAGCAAGCCCCGAAAAAGGGCATTTGTTTCACATGATGGGCGTCACGCTCACTGTCGGTGTTCAGGGGTTGGGGTCTCTGTGGAAAACTCGACGACCGATGTCTTGAGAGTATTAGAAGTAAACACCCTTGAACCCTTAGTTAAAAACGTTAACGCCACGGCACAGCCTTATGTAGCAAGGCTTTCCGGCCGACAAGGTGAAGTTTTACGGGAATCAAGGTGATCTTCTGCGGGAGCTGAAGTGATGGGGTTCGGGGATCTGCGTGAGCCGATGCAGGAAAGGTCGTGAGCGGATTCGGGATCACAGTGAAATGCGAGATTTCCCAAAGGTGAGGTTTTTCGGGGCTGCACAGCCATGGAACCCGCGCTGTGTCTGCGCGCACAGTTTTCTGCCTGTGCAGACATAGGTGAGAATTTGCGGGACCTTACTCGCGCCCCTATTCTGCCCATCTTTTGGGCAGTTTTCATGAAAGGTGAGGTTTCACGGGACTCCACAGGGATTTGCTGTGAGGATTTCCGGGAACCGACGGTCATTTTGCACAGCAAAAGTGCCCTGCGGGGCCTGTGAAGCCTGAAAGGTGAGGCTTTTCGGGAGCGAAATCCGGGTTTTCCTGCCCGGATCCCGTTGAGGTGAGCTTTTTCGGGACATCGATCACAGGCTGTCGTTTGCCTGATAGGTGAGTCTTTTCGGGAGCGCCATTTGCTCGAAAATAGGGCAAAGGTGAGGCTTTTCGGGACCCATAACGGGGCGAATTCGCTGAAAAGCCCGCCGGGACTGGCAGAAATCTGATTTTTGCTGTGCCACTTTTTGGCACAGGTGAGAGTTTTCAGGAGTCGATACACAGCTGCCGCCGACGTTCGCCTGCTGCAAAGGTGAGGCTTTTCGGGGGACGATCGCCGGACACAGCGGAACGCCTGCTGCACATAAGTATCGGACGGCATTGACATTTTTGATACCGCGGCGGTTACGGTGAGGTTTTTCGGGAGCCGTATCCGCGTCCGTTGGAGCGCCGCTTTTTTCAATAAGGTGAGGCTTTTCGGGAGGTCCTGGCTGGCGATCCCGCGTGCGCCGGGGACTCGTCTGGATCCGGGGCACAGAATTCCGAGCCGTTGAGGTGAGAATTTTCGGGACCGAACGGTTTCTGTGCGCTGTACAATGCGCGCCCGGGCCTGTGAATCGGCTTCGATGGCCTCGAGGCGCATCCTTTTTGGCGCGCTTCCCGGGTCCCGGGCGTGGTTGCGGTCGCCCCGGTCAGCCGCGCCTGTACATGCATACAGGCCGGTGCGGGCCTGTCCGCTCGATGTCGCGACGTCCAGTGGCGACCCTGTGACGAGGATCCGGAAGTGCAGTCGCAAAATTACGACAAATCGAAAGGTGAGCCGATACGGGAGCAAGTTTCGCACGTGTCGAGCACAGGCGAAAATCTGTGAATCCGCGCATCCCGCGACACGTCTGGACGAGTCCGAAACGCTGTAAATCCGGACCGGTGAGGGTTTTCGGGAGAGGGTTGGGGTGAGTGCCGTTTCACACGCGCACTTCACCCGCTATGGTGAGCATGTCGTTCTGGACGCACATCACCACAGGCGCTATCCTTCCGTGAAACTTCTCCTCCGACCCGACGCATGGCCACGAAGCGCGCCAAGAAAACCGATGTGGATGTGGTGAGTGCCAGTTCAGCCGAATTGCGTAAGGCCGTCGAGGCGATCGCAATTCAGCCGAAGAGCGGCAAGATCACGCTCCTGACCCGCAAGCTGTTCAACGTCCTGCTCGCCGTCGCGCAGCAGGCCGACGACTCGGGCGATACGTATCGCGCGCTGCTGTCGGATATCGTCGCCAACTCCGCCTTCGATTCGAACGACACCGCGCTGGTGAAGGAACACCTGCGCCGCATGGTGTCGGTCCAGGTTGAATGGAGCACGGGGACGTCGAGCCAGAAGCCGGGCCGCAAGTGGGGGATCTCGACGCTGATCGCCGATGCCGAAATTCTCGAGGATCCGGCTACCCGCCGCGTGTGGGTCGAATTCTCGTTCGCACCGAAGATCAAGAAGAAGCTGCTCGACCCGGTCCAGTACGCGCGTCTGAGCCTGCAGTTCCAGAGCCAGCTGCGCAGCAGCGCCGGTCTCGCGCTCTACGAGATCTGCGTGCGCTACCTGACGAACCCGAGCCACCTGACGATGCGCGAGCCGTGGGAATGGTGGCGGCCGATCCTGTCGGGCACGCCTGATACCGAAGCCGGCGACGAGGCGAAGCGCGAGTACAAGTACTTCAAGCGCGACTACCTGCGTCCGGCGATCGCCGAGGTCAATGCGGTCACCAATATCTTCGTCGAACTGATCGAACATCGCGAAGGGCGCCGGGTCGCGGAGATCCAGTTCCGTGTGACCGAGCGCAAGCAGCCGATGCTCGCGCTCGACGAGCATCCGAACGTGTTCGACAGCACGCTGGTCGACCGGATGGTGAAGCTCGGCATTCCGCTCAAGGAAGCGCAGACGCTCTACGCGGACAGCGAGGAAAACCGGATTCGCGCCGCGCTGCAGATGACCGAGCAACGGATGCGCAGCACGACGCTGCCGCCGGTGCGCAGCGCGCCCGCGTTGTTCAAGGATGCGCTGAAGAAGGGTTATGCGCCGCCGGTCGAGTCCGTCGACGCGCTGCCGTCGGGCGCGCCTGCCGCGAAGGTCGTCGCGGCGCAGCCGGACGATCTGAAGGCGCGTCTGTTGAGCGAATTCGCGGCGTTCCGCCGCAAGGAAGCGAAGGTGCTGTACGAGGAGCAGGGCGACGCGGAGCGCGAAGTGGCGCGCGAGTCGTTCGAGTCGGAAGTGCTGCCGACGATGGGCTCGCACCTGCGTGACGACTGGCGCAAGCGCGGCCTCGATTCGAAGCTGGCCGAGACGGCGTTTTTCGACTGGCTGGCTCAGAAGACCTGGGGCGAGCCGACCGACGGCGACCTGCTGTCGTTCACCCTGAATCAATCGCGGGCCGCCTGAGGCCTGTTCAGGCCCCTCTGACGGGCCGCCGCCGGCCGCCCGCCCAACCGGCGGGCCCGGCGCATCGCCAGGCCCTGCCGGCCGTTTCCATCAGTCCGACAACAGCATCCGCTCGAGCTGCTCGAGGATCGCGTCGCGCTTGTCCTTCGGGAGGCCGCGCAGGCGCAGTTCGATGCGGTCTTCGCCATACGACTTCAGGTCGCCGACCGACTTGCCGCCGAGCTTGATCTCGAGACGCTGCGCATAGCGCTGGCGGCCCGCCGGCTTCGGCGTTTCCTGCGCCGCGACGCGGCCCTTGACGATGTCCGACACCTGACGCGTGCTGAGATCGTCGGACACGATCTTGTTGATCAGGCGCAGCGTCGCCTCGGTGCCGCGCGCGTTGTGATAACGGCCGACCTGATACGCCATGTTCGAACCGAAACGATCGGGACGCGCGACCATCTCCTGCATCACGCTTTCCGGCAGCTTGCCGATCGACAGCGCGACCGCGACCGTCGACTCGTCGAGGCCGAGATGCTCGGACAGTTCCTTCTGACTCAGGAAGTGCTTGTCGTCGAGGAAGCGGCGCCATACGACGGCGTTGTCGAACACCGTCTGCGAATCGCGTTGCACGTTCAGGTCGTAGCCGAGCTTGTAGCTCTGGATCCCGATCGGCACGTCGATCACGATCGCCTTTACCGACTCCTTGTTCGCTTCCTTCAGCGCGCGCACGCGGCGGCCGCCATCGCTGACGAAATACGAACCCGGATTGTCATAGTCCGGAATCACGTGGATCGCCTGCTGCTGCCCCTGCTTCGCGAGGTTGACCGCGAGTTCGGCAATCGACGACTTCAGATAGAAGTGCCGCGGGTTGAACGGGCTATGCTTGATCGCCTTCAACGGCAGTTCGATTACCTGGCCGGGCGCATAGCGGTTCTCGAGGCGCCACGCGCGATATTGCGGCGACTCGTCGATCGACGGATCGAGCAGGACGTCCGGAGACGGTGGCGGCGTGATGTCCTTCTTGGCGGACTTCGTCGGGACCGGCGTGGCCGTCTCGGATTTGACGATGCCGTCGATGGCATTCAGCCGATCAAGCGCCGTGCGCTTCTCGCTCGTCGTGATATCCGGGCGCGCTTGGAATCCTTTTGCAAATTGGGAGGGTTTCATGTGACTCCTTTATGCGCATAAAGTCAGGGCAGCATGGCGACGATTTCGTCGGCACATGCGCGAATTTCCGCGGCGGCCAGCTTGGCGCCGCGATCGTTCATCTGCAGCACGGTCTGACCGAGCGCCATTGCCTGCTTGTACGCTTCCCGGGTCGGGATTTGCGTCTTCAGCAACGGGAAGCCGAGCTCCTCGAGCGCACGCTTGAGCTCGCGGGTCAGCATGCGCTTCTCTTCGGTCTTGTTCAGCAGGAAGACGGCACGGAGGTCTTCGTTCATCACCTGCGCCTGCTGGATCAGCTTCACCAGCCCGACGCTCGACCAGTAATCGGCTGGCGACGACGAAGTCGGAATCACGGCGATCGATGCGGCCAGCAGCACGACGCCGGAGACTTTCTCGGTGATCGACGGCGGGCAATCGACGACGATGATGTCGTAGTCGTTGATGAACTTCTTGATCTCGCGATGGATCTGGCCGCCGGCTTCGGCGAGATTGACGACCGGGAACGGGATGCCGGCGTCGCTGTCACCGGATGCGCTCGACCAGTGAACCAGTGTGTTTTGACCGTCGGCGTCGATGACGAGGACGCGCTTCCCTTTCTCATGGAATGCCGCGCCGAGGTGCATGGCAATCGTGCTTTTGCCGACGCCACCTTTTTGTTGAGTGACTGCAATGATTTCCGCGGCCAATTTTCACTCCTGTTTTTGGTCGTTGGAATTCTACAGGACGATATTTATATTTCAATGAAATTGTCGTTTGCCAACTACGCGTTAGCCATTCGGGTCATCGGTTTATGCGCATAAACGAATGGGGACGCTGGCTGACTGCAGCGGATGGCGGCGAGATTGCTGCGGTGGATGATGAGCGGATGGATCGTCGTGACGACAGGCGTTTCTGCCCCCTCGTTCGAGAAGCTGATCGGCGCAATGTGTTGGCGCCTGCCCCGTCGATAGCCGAACGCGCGGGGCCTTGGTGACGGAGGAGTTTGTGCGCATAAACTTCGGCGGTGCTGGAGAGCATCTGCGAGTCGTCGTCCTCGCTTGAGCATGAGCCTGGATGACGAACGCGGCGCGACCCAGGCCGGCGCGATACTCACGCCGTGTGCCGTGTGCCGTGTGCCGTGTGCCGTGTGCCGTGCGCCGTGCGCCGTGCGCCGTGCGCCGTGCGCCGTGCGCCGTGCGCCGTGCGCCGTGCGCCGTGCGCCGTGCGCCGTGCGCAGCGTGCAGCGTGCAGCGTGCAGCGTGCAGCGTGCAGCGTGCAGCGTGCAGCGTGCAGCGTGCAGCGTGCAGCGTGCAGTGGCGAAGCGGTGAAGCGGTGAAGCGCTGGCCGCCCCCAGCGTTTATGCGCATAAACCATCGAGAGGCTCGGCCGCGATCGGCGGCCCCACGTCGGCAAGCGCGCATTAATACGTCCCGAGACAATGCCCCGGACGGACGCGATCGCGTATCGCCCCGCTGATCGTTCGAGGCATCGAAGTGTCCGGGCCAGTCGCGATATCAGTGGACCTCCCCACCTCGCGAAGCGATAGCTTTATGCGCATAAACTCGGCGACGCATAAACCGTGCGGGTGGCCCTCGCGTCGGAACCTGCAACACGCCAGAGCGATGCGTCGTTGTTCATCTGCGCTCCCCGCCGTAGACGGCCTTGGCGATGGTCCATACAACGCACTTTATGCGCATAAAGGCATCACGCGCTCTGCACGCTCGTCGGCGCGAACGATTCCTCCCCGCACGCCGCACCGTACTCCAACTCCCCTTTCGCCCGCGTGCCGGTCCCCGCCCAAACGCACGCAACGAGACTGGCTACAATACGTGCCTTTCCTATCCAGGTCCGAATGATGATCACGATCTACCACAACCCCCGCTGCTCGAAGTCCCGCGAGACGCTCGCACTGGTCGAGACGTTGAACACCGCCGGCACGCAGGTGAATGTCGTCGAGTATCTGAAGACGCCGCCGACGGTCGAGGAACTGGAAGCGTTGCATCGTCAGCTCGGGCGCCCGGTGCGCGACATGCTTCGCGACGGCGAAGAGCCGTACAAGACGCTGGATCTTGCCCGTGCGAGTCTGACCGACGCGGAGGCCTATGAAGCGATTGCGGCTCATCCTATTCTGCTGCAGCGTCCGATCGTCGTGTATCGAGGCAAGGCGGCCATCGGTCGTCCGCCCGAGTCGGTGCGCGCGCTGTTCGAATAATTGTTGTTCGGCGTATTTTTCTTATCGTATCATCCCGGCGCGAGCGCGCCGGGAATAAGCGGCTGAATTCGCGGGCCGCAACCGACCACCGTGGCTACGCTGCCGATGGTCATCAAATGAGCCGCGCGTCGCGGAAATCACGAGACGCATCGAATCGACCGGTTGAATTCGACTAGCACAACCGTCCACCGTGGCTGCCCTGCCAGCAGTCATCGATGGAACCACTCGTAGCAGCAATCACGAGACGCGTCGGATCGCTCGACTGAATTCGAATATCACAACCGTCCACCGTGGCTACGCTCCCAGCCGTCATCAAATGAACCGCTCGTAGCAGAAATCACAAGGCAGCAACTCAGCCCTGCCCGTCGCCCGACGACTCATCCCGATCGCCACCCGCTTCATCCCCCGTCCCCCGCCCTGCCGCCGCATGCGCTGCCGTCCGCAGCAGCGCGATCTGCCCGCGATACACGCGGCATCCGCCGCAAGTCGGCAGATGCACATGCACCTGCATGCGCTCATGAAGCGTCAAGGACCGGTCGAGCGCATCCGACAGCAGTCGCGTCACGTCCCTACATTTCCCCGGCAGCATCTTCGGTCGTCATTCCTTTTTCGCTGAGGCAGGTGCGCAGGCGCGTGCGCGCCCGATACAGCAACACGCTGCAATGATTCGTCGTCAACGTCAGTTCGCTGCAGATGTCGGCAATCTCGACGTCGAGGAATTCGCGCATCATGAACACGCGCCCGATGTGTTCCGGCAAGTGGTCGAGGCAGACCTGGAACAGCATCCAGAACTGCTGTTGCTGCAATAGCGTTTCGGGGCGCGGCCACGGCCGCGGCTTCGTGTGCGGCGCCCAATGCCCGTTTTCCTTGAAGAGTTCGCGATCGAGCGCGGATTCGCCGTCGAGTTCCGCATCGAGCGCGGACAGGCTCACCGTCCGCTGCCGCGCGCGCAGGATGTCGATCAGCTTGTTGCGCAGGATGCCGAACACCCAGGTCTTGTGGGCGGACCGTCCCGCGAACTCGCCCGCATGCGACCACGCGGCGGTCAGCGCTTCCTGCACGGCATCCTCGGCCGCATCGGTGTCGCGGAGCTGGAGTCGCGCGAAGCGCAGCAGGTCGCGCCGCAGTTGCGCGAGATAGGCAGGATCGTCGTACGCGGACAGCATGGCAGGTCGGGAGCCTTACGAAGCGAAAGCGCTCGCGTGCGCGCCACCGGGCGGGCGCATCGCGGTGTGCGAGCAGCTTACTGGGCGAGACGCTGCGCTGCAACGCATGTTCCGTCGCGAATTCACGAAGCCGGCTGGCGCGCTGCGCTATGCTTGCCGAAGCCCGGCGTCGCGCGCCGCGAAATCGCGACGCGGGCGGTCTGTAACATAAGACCATAACGGTCAAGTTATCCACAATTTCTGTGGAAAACCTTGTGGAAAGTCGGCCGGTCGGCCCCGTGGGACGGCTCGCGGGCTGGCTTGCCTATAAACAGACCTTTGTCGCCTGTCCAGAATCAATCGACCCGATTCCTTACTCACCGGAAGGAGAAAGCCATGTCCTATCGTGTTGCAGTCGTCGTCGGCAGCCTGCGTCGCGGTTCCTGGAACCGCGCGCTCGCGCAAGCCGTGATCTCGCTCGCCCCCGCCGATTTCTCGTTCGAATTCGTCGAGATCGGCGAACTGCCGCTCTACAGCCAGGACTACGACGCGGACTTTCCGGAAGTCGCGAAGCGCTTCAAGCAGTCGATCGAGGCGGCCGACGCGCTGCTGTTCGTGACGCCCGAGTACAACCGCTCGATCCCGGGCGTGCTGAAGAACGCGCTCGACTGGGGCTCGCGCCCGTGGGGGCACAACTCGTGGTCCGGCAAGCCGGGTGCGGTACTCGGCACGTCACCGGGTGCGACCGGTACCGCGCTCGCGCAGCAGCACCTGCGCAACGTGCTTGCGTATCTCGACGTGAAGACGCTCGGCCAGCCGGAAATGTTCATCAAGCACGACCCGGCGCGTATCGACGACGAGGGCCAGATCGTCAGCGAAGACACCCGCAAGTTCCTGCAGGGTTTCGTCGACCGCTACGTCGACTGGGTGCGCGTGCTGAAGGCGGCCTGATCGCCGTTTCCTTGCCGCCGCCGGCACCGGCCCGCATGCCGCGGGTCAGGCGCCGGCGTGCCGTGCGTCGCGCGCTTCGCGGATGCCGAGCAGGATCTCGTCGAGCAGCGCGATGTCGAACGGCTTCGACAGCACGCGCACGTCGACGGTACGCGTGCGGTCGAGTTCCTCCGCGTAACCCGTGACGAGGATCACGGGCAGCTTCCCCGGCCGCTTGTCGATCGCTTCGGCGAGATCGATGCCGTTCAGGCGGCCCGGCATGTGGATATCCGAGATCACCAGGTCGAATGCGTCGTTCGCGGCCGCGCCTTCGATCAGGCGCAGTGCGTCGTCGGCGGTGGGCGCATAGGTGACGCGGTGCCCGAGCAGCGTGAGCAGCGCCTCGGTGCCGGCCGCGACTTCGCTGTTGTCCTCGACCAGCAGCACGTGCAGGCCGGCAAGCCCGCCCGCGTCGTGCACGGCGGCCTGCGGTCGCGCGACGATGTCCTCGGCGCGTGCGCGCGGCAGGTAGAGGCGCACCGAGGTCCCGGCGCCGACCGCGCTGTCGATCGTCGCGAGTCCGCCCGAGCGCTCGCAGAACGCGAACACCTGCGGCAGCCCGAGCCCCGTTCCCATCCCCTGCGCCTTCGTCGTGAAGAGCGGCTCGAACGCGCGCGCGAGCACGTCGGGCGGCATGCCCGAGCCCGTATCGTCGAGCGAGATCTGCACGAAGTCGCCGGTCAGCGGAAAGCCGTCCTCGCGGCGCAGCGTCACGTTGCGCGCGCCGACGGTGAAGCGGCCGCCGACCGTCATCGCATCGCGCGCGTTGACGGCGAGATTGATCACCGCGAGCTCGAGCTCCGCGACATCGACCCGGATCGGCCATACGCCGGGCTCGATCGCGACGACCAGCAGCGATTTCGAACCGAGCGACGTCTTCAGCAGTTCGCGGCACGTGCCGAGCCATTGACCGACGTCGATCGTCTCGCTGTGCAGCGGCTGCTTGCGCGCGACGCCGAGCAACTGGCGCGTGAGCGACTGGCCGTTCTTCAGCGCGCGTTCGATCGCGCCGAGTTCCTTGTCGAGATGCTGGACGCCGCGTCGCCGCGCGATCTGCACGTTGCTCGAGATGATCATCAGCAGATTGTTGAAGTCGTGCGCGACGCTGCCGACCAGGTTGCCGAGCGCCTGCATCTTGCGCGACTGCCGGTACGCGGATTCGATCGAGCGTCGCATCGACGCTTCGGCCTGCCAGCGGTCCCAGGCCTCCTCTTCCGCCTTCAGCCGCTTCAGCGACAGCCAGATCACCGACCACAGCGCGATCGACGGCGCGAACATCGAGATGAACAGCACGCTCAGGTGTTCGTACCATTCACGCCAGATCGCCGACGTGCGGTACGCGCAGGTCACGTACACGGGGTAGCTGCCGACCTGGCGGTACGCGACGATCTCGCTGCTGGCGCCGTCGTGGCGCACCCGCACGACGCCCGCGCGCGGATCGCTTTGCGCGTTGCCGAAGGTGGCCGTGAGATCGGTGTGCGCGAGCGACGGCGGCGGCGGATACGACGCGATCACCGCGCCGTCGGAACGCGCGAGCGCCATCGTCATCGGGGTGGCCGCGCCGCCGAGCAGGTCGCGGTAGAACGCGTTGAAATACGACGACTTCAGCGCGATCGACACCATTCCGGCGAACGAACCGTCGCTATGGCGTCGCGCGACGCCCGTGTTGAACACGGGGATGTTCTCGAGCTTGAGCGGCCCCATCATCAGCTTCGAGATGTGTTCGATCACGCGGCCGTCGCGGATGCCGGCGAAGTCGTCGCGGTTCGCGATCGACGCATAGGGCGCCGGATAGTAGAGGCTGTTGGCGAGCAGCATCCCGCTCGCACCGAAGATCGACACCGCGGCCACCTGCGGATAGCCGCCGCCGATCGTATTCAGCGCTTCGTGGATGTCGGATTCGTGGCGGCGCACGGTGGCGTCGTCCATGTCCTGCACGAGGTCGACGATGCGCGCATCGAGCGTCTCGCTCAGGTCGAACACCTTGAGCGCATGTTCCTCGGCGACGCGCACGGTGCGCATCGTCACGTCGCTCGCCGCGGCTTCGCGGGCCTTCAGGTCGTTGTACGCCATGACCGACACGTAGATGCACGGCAGCACGATCGCCGCGACCAGCAGCACGATCAGCGTCACGCGCCGGACCGCGAAATCGTGCTCGGGCGCGCCGGACGCATAGTTGCCGTCGTCCTGCCAGTCGTCGGCGGGCGGTGCGGTGTGCGTGCGGGAGTCGGCGGGACGTTCGGACGTCATCGAAGAAAGCGGGTGAAGCGGAGGTGTTCCATCATAAACGAGTTGCGCACGTGCGCCGTACCGCCGCACCGATGTGCAACCTGGTGATTCCGACAGGGGCACGGTGAAAGTTTGAAAACGCTATGAATCCGGCAGCGCAAACGTACACAAAGAAAAATTTTGCGTGCTTATCTCGAAAATGGTCGCGGCTGTTTTCGGAATGCCGGGCGAATGAAGCGATTTTGTTCGAAATGGTGAAAATGGCGAGTTGCACCGCCTTCGGTTTACTCAGAGAATCGCGCCTTGCTTTCCCCATGACAGATATATGCGCCCGCCGGCGTTTGCGGCGCGGTGTGTCGCGTGCCTCGCGCCGCGGCGCCCGCGCGCGGCCGCACGGCGGTGGCCGCGCTTGATCGCATGGCGCCTAAAGAAGCGCGCCGCGCGGTCGTTAACGCGAGAGAGACCATTCCGTATACCGCTTCGCCGCCATGCCTTTGCCGATCGTGATCGCCGACGACTCCTTGCTCGCTCGCAAACTTCTGACAAAGGCACTGCCGGGAGACTGGGACGTCGACGTCGCGTATGCGGCGAATGGTCGTGAGGCCCTGGCGCTCTATCGTGACGGCAAGGCTTCCGTGATGTTTCTGGACCTGACGATGCCCGACATGAACGGCTATCAGGTGCTCGAGACACTGCGCCACGAAGACCTGAACACGTTCGTGATCGTGGTATCCGCCGATATCCAGCCGCAGGCGCAAGCACGCGTGCGCGAATTGGGCGCGATCGCATTCGTTGCCAAGCCCGTGACGTCGGAGGCGTTGCTGCCCATTCTCAAGGAGTATGGGTTGTATGCCTGAATCGGTGTTCACGGCGGAGCAACGCGACGCGTTGCAGGAAATCGCCAACCTCGCGATGGGCCGTGCCGCCGCACGGCTCGCGCTGCTGCTCGGGCACTTCATCGAGCTGTCGGTACCGCGCGTGCGCGTCGTGAAGGCCGCCGATGCGGGCGACGCGCTGCGCGAGATGACGGGCATCCACGAGAACGTGACGGCCGTGCGCCAGGGATTCCGTTCCGACATCAAGGGCGAGGCGATCGTGCTGTGCCGCAGCGCGGGCGTCGCGCGGCTCATGTCGCTGATGGAGCGCACGTTCGGCGACGGCGTGTATGCCGGCATGGCCACGCAGGACGAACTCGTGTTCGATGTCTCGAACGTGCTGATGAGCGCATGCGTCGCGTCGATCCTCGACGAGCTCGGCCGCAAGCCCGTGTTTTTCCCGCCGGGGCTGCTCGGCGCGAACGTGTCGTTCGACGACGTGTTCCAGCCGACCGCGCTGGCCTGGAGCGTCGCGCTGCTGCTCGAAGTGAACTTCGGTCTCGAGGATCACGCGTTCCGCGCACATTTCGTGATGCTGATGGCCGAGGACTCGATCCGGCTGATGGGCGAAGCGCTCGACGCGTTGCTGTCCGCGCTATGAACGCGACCCCCGCCGCCACCGCCACTGCCGCGTCGCTGAGCGACCTCGTGATCGAACGGGTGGGCTTCGGCCTGTTCGTGCTCGACCGCGCGATGACCGTGCTGATGTGGAATCGCTTCATGCAGGACCACAGCGGCATCCCGGCCGCCGAGGTGATCGGTCGCAACCTGTTCGACTGCTTTCCAGCGCTGCCGCGCGCGTGGCTCGAGCGCAAGCTCGAGAGCGTGTTCCAGCTCGGCAGCTTCGCGTTCAGCTCTTGGGAGCAGCGGCCCTACCTGTTTCGCTTCGAGCACGACCGGCCGATCACGGGCGGCGTCGACTACATGCAGCAGGATTGCACGTTCATGCCGCTCACGCGCGGCCGCGAAGTGGAGGCCGTGTGCGTGACGATCTCGGACGTCACGCACGTGAGCGTGATGCAGCGCGAGCGTGAGGAGGCGGTCGCGAAGCTGCGCGAGCATGCGAATCTCGACGGCCTCACCGGCATCGCGAACCGGCGCTTCTTCGAGGCGCGGCTCAGTGACGAGTTCGCGCGCTGGCAGCGCTACGGCGGCGACCTGTCGGTGCTGCTGTTCGACCTCGACCACTTCAAGACGATCAACGACCGGTTCGGGCATGCGGCCGGCGATGCGGTATTGCGCGAGACGGCGCGCCGCGTCGCGTCGATCGTGCGCGCGCAGGATACGTTCGGCCGTTTCGGCGGCGAGGAATTCGCGCTGCTGCTGCCGTGCACGAATCTCGACGAAGCGATGCGGGTAGCGGACAAGGTGCGCTACGCGATCGGCAGCACGCCAGTCGACGCGGAAGGCGTCAGCGTGCCGGTGACGGCGAGCGTCGGCGGCGCGTGCGCGACGACCGGCGCGCTGGCGTGCGACGTGCTCGTCAACGAGGCCGATACCGCGCTCTATCGCGCGAAGCGGCTCGGGCGCGACCGGTCGATCGCATACGCGTAAGCGCGGCGCGGCCGCAGCGCGGTTACCTGCGGCGTACCGCACACCGCACACCGCGCGTGCCGCGCCTCCGTCAGCTTTTCGCGATATCCGCCAGCACGCCGGCCAGCACGGCCGGCTGCGACACGAACGGCGAATGGCTGCTGTCGAGCTGGTGCACGTGCGTCGGCTTGCCGGGCACGAACGCGTCGGCTTCGTCGATGAAGCGCTGCTGCAGCGCGGGCAGGATCACGCGATCGGCCAGGCACTTGATGTAATGACGATCGATCGCGCCCCAGCGTGCGACGGTCGTCGGGATCGCGGTCGCGAACGGCGCGGCCGGCACGTCGCAGGTCATCAGGTTCGCCACCGCCTCGAAGTCGGCCTGCGGCACGTCGTCATACAGTGCGCGCTTCACGAGCCCGCGATACGCGGCATCGCCGCTGTGCGGATCGATCCGCAGCGCGCCCGCGACGCGCGGGCTCGCGAGCATCAGCGGGCCCAGCATTTCGCCCTTGTTCTCGGGTGCGCGCACGTAGTCGAGGCCCGGCACGCCCGACGCGGGCATGAACGCCGCGAGATAGACGATCTTCGCGATCTTCTCCGGCGCACGCTCCGCCGCGGCCGTGATCGCGAGGCCGCCCATGCTGTGCCCGACGAGCACGACCTTGCCGCGGCCGAGCGCATACGCGTCGTCGACGGCCTGCATCACCTGCGTCGCGTAATCGTCGAGCGTGGTGTTCGCGACCGGCGACGGCTCGGCGCCGAAGGCGTCCTTGTCGAGCGGCCGTTCGAGATAGGATGCGGGAAAGTGGGCGTTGATGCCGTGCGCGGGCAGGTCGCGCGCGATCGACAGGTAGCCGCGCGCGGCCAGCGCGGCCGCGACGTGCGCGTAGCACCACGCACCGTGCCACGCGCCGTGCACCAGCACGAAAACGGGATGGTCGGATGGCGCGGTGGCGGTTACGTTCGTCTCCATGGTGTCCGTGTTTTTTGAGAAAGATGTTCATCTTAGACGAAGCCGCGTCGACGAAGCTGCGCGCCCCGGCATGAACGCACGGCCCGGGCGTGCGCGGGCGCGCACCGGCTCTCGCGATGCGGCGCTTTTGTCTCGTACAGGCCACATTTCGTCTTGATCTGATTTGAATTTGCGCCGAAGCGCGCTAATTTGACGCTTTGCTCCCGATTGCGCCCCATGAACGTCGATTACCTCTTCTACCGGCGGCCGGACAAACCCGGCCCCTATTCCCTCGACGACCTGGGCGAGACCGCGCCGCCGATCGGCCCGAGCGACATGGTGCGCGCGGGGATCGCGCGCGTATTCGAGCAGATCGACTGGCAGGAATCGCCCGACGTGCCGGGCGCGTGGTTCGGCACCGGCGGCCCGTCGTTCCAGTTCACGGCGGAGCCCGACGGGCGCGTGACGAGCTTCATGGGCTCGCGGCTCGAACGCCGCTCGATGCTGCAGCTGACCCGTGAAATGGGGCTCATCGCGCTCGACCTGCAGCGCGACATCGTCTACGGCTGACGGGCGGCGCGGCGCCGCTCCCCGCCGCGGCCGGTCTCCCAAGCCCCGCGCGGGCCCCCGGGCGCGGCGGTGTCCGCCATCGAACGTCAAAGATTGCTATACTTTCGCCCAATTCCGGCTTCCGGCCGGTAATTTGTGCCTGTCTGCGTCGATCGTTCGCATATCTCGCACGCATTTGACGCCCTGACCAACCCAGCCGGGCATGGCTTCTTCAATCGCCCCGCGTGGGTGTCTCCGTGGAGCTCGTCTTGGCCGTTTCCAATCTCGTCGTGGACGAACAAGAAACCGACGCCGCTGCCGTCACATCGGGCAGTTCTTTCTATCTGGCGATGCGCATCCTGCCGGCCGTGCAGCGCGACGCGATGTTCCAGGTCTATGCATTCTGCCGTGCGGTCGACGACATCGCCGACAGCGACCTGCCGCGCGCCGAGCGCAACGCGGGCCTCGATCGCTGGCGCGCGGACATCGATGCGTGCTTCGCCGGCCAGCCGCCGCGCCATCTGGTCGCGCTCGAGCGCGAGATCCGCGCGTTCGACCTGAAGCGCGAGGACTTCCACGCGATGATCGACGGGATGGCGATGGACGCCGCCGAGGACATCTGCGCGCCGGACGAACCGACGCTCGACCTGTTCTGCGATCGCGTGGCGAGCGCGGCCGGCCGGCTGTCGGTGAGGATTTTCGGGATCCCGGAGGCGGCAGGCATCAAGCTGTCGCACCACCTCGGCCGCGCGTTGCAGCTGACGAACATCCTGCGCGACATCGACGACGACGCGGCGATCAACCGCTGCTACCTGCCGCGCGAGCTGCTCGCGCGCGAAGGCATCGCGATCACCGATCCGGCGACGATCGTGCGCGATCCGGCGCTGCCGCGCGTATGCGCGACGCTCGTCGAGCGCGCGCTCGAGCACTTCCGCGAAGCGGACGCCGTGATGGATACGTGCACGCGTGCGCAGGTGAAGGCGCCGCGCATCATGTCGGGCGCGTATCGCTGCATCCTGGAGGCCGCGATCGCGCGCGGCTTCGCCGCCCCGCGCGCGCCGCTGCGCAAGCCGAAGGCGCGCATGCTGATGATCGCCGCGCGCTACGCGCTGTTCTGAGCCGATGCCCAGAACCGTCCACGTGATCGGTGCAGGACTCGCGGGGCTGTCGGCCGCCGTCGAGCTGCAACGCCGCGGGCGGCGCATCGTGCTGCACGACGCGCATGCGCATGCGGGCGGCCGCTGCCGCTCATGGTTCGACGGCGTGCTGAACACGACGCTGGACAGCGGGCTGCATGAGGTTTTCGCGGGGCAATCCGCGACCCAGCGCTACCTGCGCGCGATCGGCGCGGCCGATCGGCTCACGGGGCCCGCGCTGCCTGAATGTCCGGTGGTCGACGTCGCGTCGCAGCAGCGCTGGACGCTGCGTTTCGGCAACGGGCGCTGGCCGTCGTGGCTGTTCGACGCCGCATCGCGCGCGCCGGGCACCACGCCGCTCGATTATCTTGCGCTGGCCTCGCTCGCGTTCGCGCGCACCGGCCGCTCACTCGCACAGACGATGCGCTGCGACGGCGTGCTGTGGGACCGTTGGCTGCGGCCGTATTTCCTCGGGGTGCTGAACGTCGAGCCGCGCCACGCGAGCGCCGAACTCGCGCGCGCGGCGCTGTGCGGCACGTTTGCCGCGGGCGGCTCCGGATGGCGCCCGCTCGTCGCGCGCCACGGGCTCGGCAGCGCGTTCGTCGAACCGGCGCTGCGGATGCTGCAGCACGGCGGCGCGCAGATCCGGCTGAATTCGCGGCTCGATGCGTTCGAATTCGGCGCGCACGGCAACGCGGTCGATGCGGTCGCGATCGGCGGCGAGCGCGTCGATCTCGCACCGGGCGACGCGGTCGTGCTGGCCGTGCCGCCCGAGGTCGCGCAGCCGCTCGTCCCGGATCTCACCGCGCCCGACACGTTCAGTGCGGTCGTGACCGCGTATTTCGCGGTCGATACACCGGCCGACGGCCCGCTGCAGACGACCGTCGTCAACGGCGTCGTCGACGCGGTGCGCACCGGCGGCGGTCCGCTCGCGGCGACCATCCGCGACGCGGGCCGCTGGCTCGACATGCCGCGCGATGCGCTCGCGCGGCGCATCTGGGAAGACGTCGCGCGCGTGACCGGCGCGAACCCGGAAACCATGCCGGCGTGGCAGCTCGTGGTCGAGCCGCGCGCGGGGTTTGCGGCGGTGCCGTCGCAGGAAATGAAACGTCCGGCCGTGCGTACGCGCTGGACCAATCTCGTGCTGGCGGGCGACTGGATTGCCACCGGCTTGCCCGCCACGATCGAGGGCGCGATCCGTTCCGGCCAGCTGGCCGCGGACGTGCTCCAGACACAGTAAGCAACAGAGGGACCGATGAACGATCTCACCGAAATGGCCACCCTGTCCGCCGGCACCGTGCCGGCCGGGCTCGACGCGGCCGTCGCCGGCGCGACCGACGCGCTGCTGGCCGCGCAGAACGCGGACGGACACTGGGTCTACGAACTCGAGGCCGATTCGACGATTCCCGCCGAATACGTGCTGCTCGTCCACTATCTCGGCGAGACGCCGAATCTCGAGCTCGAACGGAAGATCGGCAAGTATCTGCGCCGCATCCAGCAGGCCGACGGCGGCTGGCCGCTGTTCACCGACGGCGCGCCGAACATCAGCGCGAGCGTGAAGGCGTATTTCGCGCTGAAGGTGATCGGCGACGACGAGAACGCCGAGCACATGCAGCGTGCGCGCCGTGCGATCCACGCGATGGGCGGCGCCGAGATGTCGAACGTGTTCACGCGCATCCAGCTCGCGCTGTACGGTGCGATTCCGTGGCGCGCGGTGCCGATGATGCCGGTCGAGATCATGCTGCTGCCGCAGTGGTTCCCGTTCCACCTGTCGAAGGTGTCGTACTGGGCGCGGACCGTGATCGTGCCGCTGCTGGTGCTGAACGCGAAGCGCCCGATCGCGAAGAACCCGCGCGGCGTGCGCATCGACGAGCTGTTCATCGACCCGCCCGTCAACGCCGGCCTGCTGCCGCGCCAGGGCCACCAGAGCCCCGGCTGGTTCGCGTTCTTCCGCGTGGTTGACCATGCGCTGCGCGCGGTCGACGGCCTGTTCCCGAACTACACGCGCGAACGCGCGATCCGCCAGGCCGTGTCGTTCGTCGACGAGCGCCTGAACGGCGAGGACGGCCTCGGCGCGATCTATCCGGCGATGGCCAACGCGGTGATGATGTACGACGTGCTCGGCTATGCGGAAGATCATCCGAACCGCGCGATCGCGCGCAAGGCGCTCGAGAAGCTGCTCGTCGTGCACGAGGACGAAGCGTATTGCCAGCCGTGCCTGTCGCCGGTGTGGGACACGTCGCTCGTCGCGCATGCGCTGCTCGAAACCGGTGACGCGCGTGCCGAGGAAGCCGTGCTGCGCGGCCTCGACTGGCTGCGCCCGCTGCAGATCCTCGACGTGCGCGGCGACTGGATCTCGCGCCGGCCGCACGTGCGGCCCGGCGGCTGGGCGTTCCAGTACGCGAACGCGCACTACCCTGACGTCGACGACACGGCTGTGGTCGTGATGGCGATGGACCGCGCGCAGAAGCTCAGGCAGACGGACACGTATCGCGACTCGATGGCGCGCGCGCGCGAATGGGTCGTCGGCATGCAGAGCAGCGACGGCGGCTGGGGCGCGTTCGAACCGGAAAACACGCAGTACTACCTGAACAACATTCCGTTCTCCGATCACGGTGCGCTGCTCGATCCGCCGACCGCCGACGTGTCGGGCCGCTGCCTGTCGATGCTGTCGCAGCTCGGCGAGACGCCGCTGAACAGCGAGCCGGCCCGTCGCGCGCTCGACTACATGCTGAAGGAGCAGGAGCCGGACGGCAGCTGGTACGGCCGCTGGGGGATGAACTACGTGTACGGCACGTGGACGGCCCTGTGCTCGCTGAACGCGGCCGGCCTGACGCCGGACGATCCGCGCATGAAGCGCGGCGCGCAGTGGCTGCTGTCGATCCAGAACAAGGACGGCGGCTGGGGCGAGGACGGCGACAGCTACAAGTTGAATTACCGCGGTTTCGAGCAGGCGCCGAGCACCGCGTCGCAGACGGCCTGGGCGTTGCTCGGCCTGATGGCGGCCGGCGAGGTGAACAACCCGGCCGTTGCACGCGGCGTCGACTACCTGATCGCTCAGCAGAACGAAGAAGGCCTGTGGGACGAGACGCGCTTCACGGCAACCGGCTTCCCGCGCGTGTTCTATCTGCGCTATCACGGCTATCGCAAGTTCTTCCCGCTGTGGGCGCTCGCGCGCTATCGCAACCTGAAGCGCGCCAACGCGACGCGCGTGACGGTCGGGATGTAACGCGTGGCGCCGACGCAGCACAACGGCACGTTGCCCGTCATCGCCGTCACGGGGATGGCGTTCGAGGCGCGCATCGCGCGCGGTCAGGGCGTCGAGGCCGTGTTTGCCGCGCGGGCCGACCGCCTCGAGCGTGCGCTGGCCGAGGCGACCGCGCGCGGTTGCGCGGGCATCGTGAGCTTCGGCACGGCAGGCGGGCTCGCGCCCGATCTCGCACCCGGCGCGCTCGTGATCGCGGACGCGATCGACGGGCCGTTCGGCCGCGTGCAGACCGATCCGGGCTGGAGCGCGCGGCTCGTCGCCGCACTGCACGACACGCCGGTATGGGCACGCGTCACGCGCGGCACGATGGCGGCGGTCGGCGCGCCGGTGGTCAGCGAACAGGAAAAGACGTCGCTGCATCGCGCGAAGGGCGCGCTCGCCGTCGACATGGAATCGCATATCGCCGCGGCCTTCGCGGCGTCGCGCGGCGTACCGTTCGCGGTGTGCCGCGCGATCGTCGACCCGGCGTGGCGCACGCTGCCGCGCGCGGCGACGGCCGGCCTGCGCGACGACGGCAGCACGGCCATCCTGCCGATCCTGCGCGAACTGCTGAAGCAGCCGTCGCAGCTCGGCCCGCTGCTGCAGGTCGCGGGCGACGCGCGCGCGGCGCGCACGACGCTGATCCAGGCGCGGCACGCATTCGAGCGTGCGGGCGCGATGCGGATCGTCTGAGCGGCGTTCGCCGCTTCTCCTCTCCCCCTTCCGTTCCCGTTTTCCGGACGCACAAAAAAAGCGCGCTGCGTGATGCAGCGCGCTTCGGCTTGTCGGCGGGTTCCGTGCCGCGTTACTGCGCGGCCGGTGCGCTCGCGGGCAGGGTCGGCATCGCTGGCGCGATCGGCGCGCCGTTGGAGGCCGGCGCCGTCGTCGCCCCGCTCGGCGCCGCCACGGGCGCAGCGGCCGAGGCCGCGGCAGGCGCGCTCGCGGGCATCGCGCCGTCCGCACCCGGATCGTCGTACTGCGGCAAGCCCGGCGCCGCCGGCGCGTTGTTCGGCGCGCCGCCCGACTCGCCCGGATCCTCGTAGTTCGGCAAGCCCGGCACGGCCGGCGTTGCCGCCGGCACCGCCCCCGCTTCACCCGGCTCCGTGTAGTTCGGCAGCGCTGCCGACGACGTCTGGCCGTGATACGTCAGCGACTTGCGCTGCTGCAGATACGCATCGCGGACGAACGAGTACGGATCGAGTGCCGCCTGCTTCAGCAGATCGGTCGCGCCGAGCAGATCCGAACGCGCGCTGATGAATTGCGCGATGTACATCGGATTGCGCACGGCCGGCTCGATGTAGTTGAGCAGGTTGAAGCGGACGTCCACCGCGCGGCCGACGCCGTCGCGGATCGTGCTCGGCCCGAACACGGGCAGCACGAGGTACGGGCCGGACGGCATGCCCCAGCGCGCCATCGTCAGCCCGAAATCCTGGTGATGCTTCGGCAGCCCGGCCGGCGTCGCGATGTCGATCAGGCCGGCGACGCCGAACACCGAGTTCATCGCCACGCGCATCAGGTCCTGCGTTGCATCGGTGATGCGCAGCTGCAACAGGTTGTTCGCCATGTTGCCGAGATCGCCGAGGTTCGAGAAGAAATTGCTGATCGCGGTACGCACGGGCGTCGGCGTGATCTTCTGGTAACCCTTCGCGATCGGCACGGCGATGTTCGTGTCGACCGTGTCGTTGAACTTGTACATCGCCCGGTTCATCGGCTCGAGCGGGTCGTTGGGGTTGCGGTTCGGGCCCGTCGCGCAGCCGCTCAGCACTGCGCTGGCAGCGACGGTCGCCGCAATGATTCGCACCTTATTCATTGTTTCCTTGCAATTGGTTCTTGGCGCGTTTGACGCGCGGTTTGCCCATCAGGACGGGCTGAAACACCACGGCGCCGATCAGGGTGCAGGTCAACGCCAGCGCGAGCAGCTTGCCCATGCTCGACGTGCCCGGATGATGCGACAGCCACAGGCTGCCGAAGGCGGTTGCGGTCGTCGCGGCACTGAACAGCACCGCGTGCGTGAGGCTCGAATGCAGCAGGCCCGTCTGGCCCGCGCGCCACGCCATCACGAAGTACACCTTGAACGCGACGCCGACGCCGAGCATCAGCGGCAGCGCGATGATGTTCGCGAAGTTCAGCGACATGCCGAGCACGACGCACATCTCGAGCGTGACGAGCCCCGACACGAGCAGCGGCACCAGGGTGCGCAGCACGTCGCCGAAGCGGCGCAGCGTGATCCACAGCAGGATCGTGATCGAGAGGATCGACCACAGCGCCGCGTGCAGGAACGCGTTGATGATCGTGTCGGCCGAATGCAGGATCGAGATCGGCCCGCCGGTCGCGCCGGGTTCCGCCGCCTTCACCGTCTTCGCGAAGCGGCGCAGCATCGTGTCGTCGTTCGGGTCGACGCCCTTCGGCACCTTCGGCGAAATCTGCACGAGCGCGTGGCCGTCCGGCGCGACCCAGTCGCGCACGATCTGCGGCGGCAGCGATTCGCGCGTGATGTCCTGCGGTTGCAGCAGCGTCGCGAGCTGGTTGAGCGCGATGCGCAGCGTGTCGGAGAACGCGTGTTCGGCGCGATCGCGCGCCGCGCTGTCGGCGGCGGCCAGCTTCGCGAGCGATGCCGACAGATGCTGCGCGGCGGCGGCACCGGGGCCCGGGTGATCTTCCGCCGCGTAGCTGAGCAGGTCCGACACGCGCTTGAGCGCGGCGACGCGCTGCGCATCGGTCGCGGCCGGCGCGGCCGGCTGCGTCAGCGCGGGCAGCAGCTCGCTCGCGGCCGCGGCGATCGCGGCGCGCTTGGCCGGCTGGTCGGCCGGCACGAAGGTCGTGAGCGTCGTCGTGCGGCCGACTTCCGGCAGCGCGTCGAGGCGCTTCGCGGCCGCGTCGGCCTCGGCGAGCGACGGCGCGAGCAGCGTGACGTCGTTGACGGCCGCTTCGGGCGAATCCTTCAGCGCGAGCAGCGTCGCCATCGATTCGCTGTTCGGATCCTTCAGGTGCAGCGGGTTGAAATCGAAGTGCAGGAACGCGAGCAGCGGCAGCGCGCCGATCACGACCGCGAGCGTGCCGATCAGGATCGGCTTGCGATGGCGATCGAGGAAGTCGTCGACGGGGGCGAGCCACGGAAAGCCCGGCGTCTTCGATTCGCCCGGCGGCGCGAACAGGCGCAGCAGCGCGGGCAGCAGCGTGAGCGTGGTCAGCAGCGCGACGAACATCCCGACGCCCGCGATCAGGCCGAGCTCGGACACGCCGCGATAGGCCGTGGGAATGAACGAGAAGAAGCTCGCGGCAACCGCCGCGGTGGCGAGCGCGAGCGGCATGCCCATCGAGTGCGCGGCGCCGACCAGCGCGTGATCGATGCGCGGATCGCGGAAGCGTTCCTCGCGGTACTTCACGCCGTACTGGATCGAGAAGTCGACGCCGAGGCCGACGAACAGCACCATGAACGCGACCGAGATCATGTTCAGCGAACCGACCATCGCGAGGCCGAGCGCGGCCGTCACGATGAGGCCGACGAACAGCGTGACGAGCACCGAGCCGATCATCCGCTTCGAGCGCAGCGCGAGCCACAGGATCACGAGCACGGCGAGCAGCGTGAGCACGCCGTTGAGCGCGGCGCCGTCTTGCACCGACGCGAATTCGTCGTCGGCGAGCGGCTGTTCGCCGGTCAGGCGCACGACCGCGCCGTAGCGTTGCTCGATGCCGAGCGCTTTCGCCGTGTCGCGGATCACCCGGGTCGTTTCGGCACCGGCCTTCAGCGCGCCATAGTCGACGACCGGCTGCACCGTGACGAACGCGCGTGCCGGCTGGCGTGCGGCATCGCTGTCGACCAGCCCGCGCCACGAGAACGCGGCGGGCCTGCCGGCCAGCACGTCGTCGACCGTCGCGGCGCTGCGCGCGAGCAGCTTCGCCATCGCGGGCAGCTTCACCTGGCCGGTCAGGAGCGGCTGGCCGAGCGTGGTGGACAGCGTGGTCGCGAGCCCGGTCAGGCTCGGGTTCTTCGCGAGTTCGTTGACGAGCGGCCGCGCGCTCGCGAGCTGCGACGTCGTATCCGACACTTCCTGCGGCGACAGGAACAGCAGCCCGTTGTGCTCGAAGAACGGGCCGCCGCCGGGTTCGGCGACCTGGCCGATGCGGCCGGCGTCGGCCTGCTTGCGCAGGGCTTCGGTGAGCGTGTGCGCGGCGGCCGTCGCGAATTCGGGGGCCGGTGCCTCGACTACCGCGAGGATCGTGCCGTTGCGTTGCGGGAAGGCCTTGTCGACGGCCTGGCCGAGCGCGGCCCACTGCGGTTCCGCGTCGACGAGCTTGCTGATGTCCGTGTTGATCTTGAAGTGCTGCGCGACGTAGACGCCGCTGAAGACGGCGATGACGAGCGACAGCACGACGACCCAGACGGGGCGGCGTACCGACAATGCGACGAGTCGGACGATGAGAGAAGTCACCATGTGGCGGTGGGGAGGGGCTGGCAAGGACAAGGCAAAGAGTATACCGGCGCCACGTGACGTCGGTCGCCACGTTGGAGCGTAAAGGGGCGGGAAGGATATTTGCTGCGCCGGGAGGGAATCGCCGCGAATCGTCGGACGAATGGGCGGCGGAAATTGACATAATCGGCACCGATCGCGCAGCGGCCGGCACCCTGTGACAAAAGGGGCTGAAAGGTAACAGTCGGTCACCGCACGGCAGGCGGGCCGCCGGGCCGCTATACTTCGACCCACCGGCCGATGCGATCGATGCAATCCGCCGTCCGTTTTTTTCACCGAGTGCGAATATCCGTATGAAACGTCATCTGTTTGCTTTCGTCGCGGCGGCCGCCGTGTCGGTTTCCGCTTTCGCGCAGAGCGCGCCGGTCGACATCGTCCGTAATGCGGTCGAAGGCACCGTCAACGCGATGAAGGCCGATCCGGGTGCGCGCGGCGGCGACATGGCAAAAGTCACGCAAGTCGTCGAGCAGCGCTTCTTGCCCGCGACGAACTTCGAGCGCACGACCCGCATCGCGGTCGGCGATGCCTGGAAGCAGGCGACGCCGCAACAGCAGCAGGAGCTGTACAAGCAGTTCAAGCTGCTGATGACGCGTACCTATGCCGCGTCGCTCGCGCAGCTCGGCAGCCAGGACGCGAAGTTCTCGTTCAAGGCCGGCGGCGCGTCGGGTGCCGATGCGCTGGTCCAGTCGACGGTCACGACGCCGGGCGACAGCCAGTCGGTCGGCTACCGGCTCGGCAAGGTCGGCAGCGACTGGAAGATCTACGACATCGACATGTCGGGTGCGTGGCTGATCCAGGTCTACCAAGGGCAGTTCAAGAGCCAGCTCGCGTCGGGCGGGATCGACGGCCTGATCGCGTATCTGCAGAAGCACAATTCGCGGACGAATTGAGCGTCGCTGCGCGCAGTCTGGATTTTGGATGAGTGAAAGGCGCCTCCGGGCGCCTTTTTCGTTCGTGGTCAGTCGAGCGGTCGAGCGGTGATTCCACTGCGCGATGCCGACTCGGCGAATCACATGCGAAGCGAGAAAAAACAGCATCGTAGAGCTGATCAATGTGACCGACGCGCAGAGTGCCTTTTGCGGCGCCGCGCGTCGCCGCTCTACCGCCGCCGATGCTCGACCGCGAACTTGATCAGCTCCGCCTGCCCTTCGATCTCGAGCTTGCGCTTCAGGTTGAGCCGATGCGTTTCCACCGTGCGGACCGACAGCCCCGTCTGCTGCGCGATCTGCTTGCTCGACAGCCCCTCGGCCAGTGCATCGAGGATGTCGCGCTCGCGCGGCGTCAACCGGTCGAGGGGCGACGCGGTCGCGCTCGCCTGGATCATCCGCGCGGCGAGCCCTTCGCTGAAGAACGTCTGCCCGGCCAGCACCGAGCCGATCGCGCGCACGATCTCGCTCGCGGGCGAATCCTTCAGCAGGTAGCCGCTCGCGCCAGCGCGCACGGCCTGCGTCACGTATTCGATGTTGTCGTGCATCGACAGCATGAGCACGCGAATCCCCGGAAAGCGCTCGTGGAACACGCCGGCGAGCGTGATGCCGTTCATCCCGTTCATGCCGACGTCCATCAGCGCGAGGTCGGGCTCGAGCGACGCGGCGAGCGCAAGCGCCTCGTCCGCGTTGCCGGCTTCGCCGACCACCGACAGGTCGGCCGCCTCGAGCCGCATCCGCAGGCCGTCGCGCACCAGCGGATGATCGTCGACCAGCAGCAGTCGGGCAGCGGGCCGGGCGGTGTCGGGGGCACTCATGGGCAAGGTCTCCGGTTATGGGGATCGTGTTCAGGCGGCGCGCAGCGGCACGCGCGCGGCCACGACGGTATGGCCGACCTGCGACGTGATCGTCAGCATGCCGCCCAGCGCGTCGAGCCGCTCGCGCATGTTGCGCAGCCCGATGCCGCGGCGCGCGTCGGTCTGCGTACGCTCGGCGTCGAAGCCGCAGCCGTTGTCGGCGATGGTCAGCGTGACGGCATGCGCGCCGACGTCGAGCGTGACGGCCGCGCGCGACGCCTGCGCATGATGCACGATGTTGCTGAGCGCTTCCTGCGCGATCCGGAACAGCGCCGTGTTGACCGGCGCGGGCAGCGGCCGCGCGCCGCTGTGCGCCACCTGCGTATAGCCGATGTCGATGCCGCTTTCCGCGCCGAGCTCGCGCACGAGCTGCTCGAGCGCGGCGGCGAGGCCGAGATCGTCGAGCATCGCCGGGCGCAGCGCGTGCGAGATGCGCCGCACTTCGCGCAGCGTGTCGCCGAGCCGCCCGACGCCCGATGCGAGCGCCTGCTCGGCCTCGGGCATGCGCGCGGTGCCGCGCTCGAAGCGCGCGAGCGCGGATTCGAGCATCAGCTTCGCGGACACCATCATCTGGCTGATCCCGTCATGCAGCTCGCGCGACAGCCGCTCGCGCTCCTGCTCCTGCGATTCGACGACGCGCTGCGCGAGCTGCTTGAGCTTCGCGTCGGCGCTGCGCGACTCGCTGACGTTCAGCACCAGCGCACAGACGGCGATCGCCGCCGCGCCGGTCAGCGCGATCGCGGTGAGCCAGCTCATCGTGCGCTCGATGTTCGCGGACGCGCGCGCGTCGATGCGCTGCAGCGCGGTGTCGACGTCGTCGAGATAGATGCCGGTGCCGACCATCCAGCCCCAGCGTTCGAGCGCGACGACGTAGCCGAGCTTCGGCGCGGGCTTGCCCGTCGACGGCCGCTGCCACGTGTAGCGCACGTAGCCGCCGCCGTGGGACGCGGCGCCGATCAGCTGCTGGATCGTCAGCGCGCCCTGCGGGTCGCGCATCGACCAGTAGTTGTGGCCGACGCGCTCGGGCTCGCGCGGATGCATCAGCGCATTGCCGTGCAGGTCGTATACGAAGAAATAGCCGTCGGGGCCGAAATCCATCTTCTGCAGCATCGCGAGCGCCTGCGTGCGCAGCAGTCCGTCGTCGCGCGCATTGCGGCCGCTCGCGTCGTACAGCGGCATGATCGCACTCGTCGCGAGTTCGACGTAATGCTTCAGCTCGACTTCCTTGCTCGACAGGTAGGCGGCCTGGATCGTCGCGTGCTGCGTGCGCGCGAGCGACGTCGCCTGCTGGCGCACGCCGAAGCCGATGCCGGCGATCGCGAGCAGGAACGGCACGATGGCCAGAAGGAAAATCTTTGCCTTGAGTCTCATGGTGGTGTGAAGCGGGCGCGGGCCGACGGGCGCGCGTGTCGCGCGGCGGCCGGGCGAGCCGACATTGTCGGCGATTTCGCCCGCGGCCGGCGCTGTGGCGGCCGGGCGGCCAGCCGTGGCTCAGGCGCGCCGCAGCGTGCGCTCGGCGGACGGGGCCGTCTGCACGACGACCTGGTTGCGCCCGCCTTCCTTCGCGCGGTACAGCGCGTCGTCGGCGAGCTTCAGTGCGGCCTGGATGCTGTCGTCGAGTTCCGGATAGCAGGTCGTCACGCCGATGCTCGCGGTCAGGCGGTCCGACGCATCCGTGTCGTGCAGGATGCCGAGATCGAGGATGGCGGTGCGGATCGATTCGGCGATCGTCACGGCGCCGGGCGTGTCGACGTCCGGCAGCACCACGACGAACTCCTCGCCGCCGTAGCGCGCTGCATAGTCGGCCGGGCGGCGCAGGCATCCGGCGATGCAGCGGCCGACCGCGGCGAGCGCATCGTCGCCGGCCTGATGGCCTTGCGTGTCGTTGTAGCGCTTGAAGTGATCGACGTCGACGAACAGCAGCGACAGCGCGTGCTGCGAGCGCGCCGCGCGGCGCCATTCGCGCGCGAGCGTGACGTCGAGCATCCGGCGATTGTCGAGGCCCGTGAGGCCGTCGGTGCGCGCGAGCGCTTCCAGCTCGGTTTCCGCGCGGTGCCGCTTGCGCAGCTGGATGTCGAGCAGCATCGACAGGCCGACGAAGCCGAGCGCGAGCAAGGCCATCGCCGAGCCGATCGGGATCGCGCGGTCGTACCACGCGGCGTAGGTGTCCGCCTCCGAGCGCGCGACCATGATGATCAGCGGCAGGTGGTCGAGGTGCCGGAACACGTACAGGCGCCGCACGCCGTCGATCGACGCGGTATCGGCGAAGCTCCCTTCGTTGGCGGTCATGAACCGGCGGAACGTGCTGGCCTTGCTGATGTTGCGGCCGACGATCGCCGGATCGTAAGGCTGGCGCGCGAGCATCAGGCCCTTCGTATTGATCAGCGCCATCGACCCGCGATCGCCGAGCGAGAGGCGCGAGAACAGGTCCTGGAAATATTCGAGCCGGATCGACATCACGGCGACGCCGCCGAACGACCCGTCGGGCCGCGTGATCCGCCGGCTGAGCGCAATGCTCGGCGAGCCGCCGCGCAATCGCGAACGGTACGGGTCGCTGACGTACAGGCCGACGTCCGGGTTGTCGCGGTGCACCGTGAAGTACGACTCGTTGCCGAAGTTGGCCTTGCGCGGCACGTCGCTCTTGCCGTCGACCGCGATGTCACCGTTCGAGTCGAGCACGTAGATGCCGCCGAGATACTTGGCCGTCGTCGCGCGATCGAACAGCACCTGGCGGCGCAGCGGCATCGGCAGCGCGAGGACCGCGGGATCGTTCTCGCCTTCGACGACCGCCTGCAGCGACAGCGCATAGAACTCGATGTTGCGCTCGATGTCCCACGACGCCATCAGCGCGATGTTCTGCTGGGTGGTGCGCGCGCGATCGCGTGCGTCGATCCGGCCTTCGTACAGCAGGATGCCGCACAGCAACAACAGGATCAGTGCGATCAGCAGCCCTGAATAGAAGATCAGGTGCGGCAGCAGGAACCGGCGCAATTGGGCGGCGACGCGGCTTGTCAGGCCGGATTCGCTGGGCATCGCGTAGTCGGTTTCTGCCATGGTCCGTGGATCGATGGGCATCGTCGCCGGGGCGGCGGGCCGATGCGATTGTTCGTATGATTTGCCGGCGATGATCCGGAATGCACCCCCCGGTGCGCATTCCGCCCGACCGATCTGGAACATGATGCCGATGATCGGCGATGGCGGCCGGATAAACCGCTGCATCACCTGCTCACCGGCAAGAGTTGCCGCGATTCGACGATCCGACGAATCGGGCGGCGCGGATTGGTCCGAGTATAACGCGCGCATTCGTGCACGCGGAAAATGTTGCGGACCGTTGATCCGGATCAAATTATCGCCCTGGCAGAGACTTGCCAGTCGCGTGGGGAACGTTGCAGCGCAAGGCTTTGCGCCAGGAGGGGGCAGCGCGCATACCGCCGTCGCCGATTTACATGCTTTAACGGCAGGCGGACGCGGAACCTTAAATCGTGCGATTCGGATCGATTATCCGTTTCAGCGTTTGCATGAATTCGAATGTAAAAACGGGCAGCCGTAATGGCTGCCCGCTTCGTGAAAACCGCATGCGGGAAAGCCCGCATGCGAAGGCTTACGCGCCGTGCTGTTGCGCCTTGTACGCGAGCCGGAACCGATGCAGCAGCGGCTCGGTATAACCGCTCGGCTGCGACGTGCCCTGCAGCGCCAGTGCGCATGCGGCCTTGAACGCGGTCGACTGGTCGTAGCCGGGCGCCATCGGGCGATAGTTCGGGTCGCCGGCGTTCTGCTGGTCGACGACGCGCGCCATCCGCTTGAACACGTCGAGCACGAAGGCCTCGGTGATCACGCCGTGGCGCAGCCAGTTCGCGATGTGCTGGCTCGAGATGCGCAGCGTCGCGCGGTCTTCCATCAGGCCGACGTCGTGGATGTCCGGCACCTTCGAGCAGCCGACACCCTGTTCGACCCAGCGCACGACGTAGCCGAGAATGCCCTGCGCGTTGTTCTCGACCTCGCTCAGGATTTCGCTCTCGCTCCACGCGGCGCGCTCGACGACCGGCACGGTCAGCAGCCCTTCGAGCAGCGTGTCGCGCTCGCTTGCGTACGGCGTCTTCTCGAGTTCCTGCTGGATGGCCTGCACGTCGACGAGATGGTAGTGCAGCGCGTGCAGCGTCGCGGCGGTCGGCGACGGCACCCACGCGGTGTTCGCGCCGGCGCGCGGATGCGCGATCTTCTGCTCGAGCATCGCGTGCATCAGGTCCGGCATCGCCCACATGCCCTTGCCGATCTGCGCGCGGCCGCGCAGGCCGGCCGACAGGCCAGCGAGCACGTTGTTGCGCTCGTACGCCTGGATCCACGCCGACGACTTCATGTCGCCCTTGCGGATCATCGGGCCCGCTTCCATCGCGGTGTGCATCTCGTCGCCGGTGCGGTCGAGGAAGCCGGTGTTGATGAACGCGACGCGCGCGGCGGCCGCCGCGATACAGGCGGCGAGGTTCACGCTGGTGCGGCGCTCCTCGTCCATGATGCCCATCTTCAGCGTGTTGCGCGGCAGGCCGTACAGATCCTCGATGCGCGCGAACAGCGTGTCGGCGAACGCGACTTCGACCGGGCCGTGCATCTTCGGCTTCACGATGTAGATCGAGCCGGTGCGCGAGTTGCGCTTGGCCTTCAGGTCGTGCAGCGCGCACAGCGTCGTGACGACACCGTCGAGGATGCCTTCCGGAATCTCGTTGCCGTCGCGGTCCAGCACCGCGCCGTTGGTCATCAGGTGGCCGACGTTGCGCACGAACAGCAGCGAGCGGCCGTGCAGCACCAGCGTGCCGCCGGCCGGCGTGGTGTACTCGCGATCGGCGTTCAGGCGGCGCGTGAAGGTCTTGCCGCCCTTCGCGACCTCCTCGACCAGCGTGCCCTGCATCAGGCCGAGCCAGTTGCGGTAGAGCTGGACCTTGTCGTCGGCGTCGACCGCCGCGACCGAATCCTCGCAGTCGATGATCGTGCTGACCGCGGCTTCGAGCACGACGTCCTTCACGTTCGCGAGATCGGCGCGGCCGATGGGGGTGGACGCGTCGATCTGGATCTCGAGGTGCAGGCCGTTGTGCTTCAGCAGGATCGCGGACGGCGCGCCCGCCGCACCCTGGTAGCCGACGAACTGTGCCGGCTGCGCGAGGTGCACGACGCCCTTGCCGGTTTCGACGGCGAGCTGGCCGTCTTCCACGCGATAGCGCAGCGCGTCGCGGTGCGAGCCGCTCGCGAGCGGCGCCGCGTTGTCGAGCACGCCGCGCGCGTAGTCGATCACGCGCTGGCCGCGCGTCGGGTTGTACGCCGTGGTGCGCTCGGCGCCGCCGTCCTCGGGCAGCGCATCGGTGCCGTACAGCGCGTCGTACAGGCTGCCCCAGCGTGCGTTCGCGGCGTTCAGCGCATAGCGCGCGTTCGACAGCGGCACGACGAGCTGCGGGCCGGCCTGCGTCGCGATCTCGCTGTCGACGTTCGCGGTGGCTGCCGCGACGTTCGACGGGACCGGCACGAGGTAGCCGATCTCTTCGAGAAATGCGCGAAACGCGGCATGGTCGCGCACCGGGCCGGGGTGCGCGCGATGCCACGTGTCGAGTTCCTGCTGCAGGCGGTCGCGTTCCGCGAGCAGCTCGCGGTTGCGCGGCGCGAGGTCGTGTACCAGGGCCGAGAAACCGCTCCAGAACGCGGCCTTGTCGATACCGGTGCCCGGCAGTGCTTCGTTTTCAATGAACTGGCTCAGCGCTGGCGCGACTTGCAGTCCTGCTTGGTCGATCATCGTGATTCCTCCCGGGGAAAAAATTCGCGCGCGGCTTGGCTGACTCATGTCGCGACGCTTTGTACGCCGGCGCGGGCGATCAGCGCGTCCTGCTCGGACTTTACGCCAGACACGCCGATTGCGCCCGCAATCCGGCCGTCGAACGCTACCGGCACGCCGCCTTCGAGCAAGCCCGTCAGCGGCACGCTGAGAAACGCGGTGCGGCCACCGTTGATCATATCCTCATACGCTTTCGTCTCGCGCCGGCCGAGCGCCGCCGCACGCGCCTTGTCCTGCGCGATGACGGCGCTGGCCGGCGACGCGCCGTCCAGGCGCGCGAACGCGAGCAGGTGGCCGCCGTCGTCGACGATGGCGATCGATACGGCCCAGCCGTGCCGTGCGGCTTCCACGCGGGCGGCCGCGAGCATGCGTTCGGCGTCGGCGAGCTGGAGTTCGGGTTTGGTTTGCATCATGTTCCTCCGGAATCAGCGGTCGGTGGAATCAGTCGACCCGTCGGTCGTCGACGAGCTCGATCCAGTGGCGCACGCGCGAGCGGCCCGCGCCGTTCAGGTGAGTCTGGCAGCCGACGTTGGCCGTGACAATCAGGTCCGGCCGCGCGGCTTCGAGCGCGTCGAGCTTGTTGTCGCGCAGCCTGGCCGCGAGTTCGGGCTGCGTCAGCGCATAGATGCCGGCCGAGCCGCAGCAGAGATGGCCGTCGGCGACATTCGTCAGATCGAAGCCGAGCCGCGTCAGGATGCTTTCCACCGTGCCGCCGAGCCGCTGCGCGTGCTGCAGCGTGCACGGGCAGTGGACCGCGACGCGGCGCCGCGTCGACTCGGCCAGCGCGTCGAGCGGCTCGGCCGCGATCACTTCCGCGAGGTCGCGCGCGAGTGCGCTGACGCGCCGCGCCTTGTCCGCATAGACGGGGTCGGAGCGCAGCAGGTCGCCGTATTCCTTCACGAACGCGCCGCAGCCGCTCGCCGTCAGCACGATCGCCTCCGCGCCGGCTTCGATCGCAGGCCACCACGCGTCGATGTTGCGGCGTGCGCGCGCGAGCCCGGCATCCTGCGCGTTCAGGTGATATTCGGTCGCGCCGCAGCAGCCGGCTTCGCGCGCGGGCGTCACGCTGATGCCGAGGCGGTCGAGCACGCGCGCGGCGGCCGCGTTCGTGTTCGGCGACAGCGAAGGCTGCACGCAGCCTTCCAGCATCAGCACGCGCCGCGCATGGCGTACCGGCGGGCGCGGCGTGGCGGCGGGCACGGCGGCCGGAATCTTGTCCTGCAGCGTGCCGGGCAGCAGCGGGCGCAGCGCGCGGCCGGCCTTCAGCAGCGCGGCGAAGGTTGCCGGCCGCGGCACCACGTGACGCAGGCCCGCGCGCAGCAGGCGCTCGCGCGCAGGCCGCCGCGCGCGCTTCTCGGCTTCCGCGCGGCCGATGTCGAGCAGCGTGTGATAGCGCACGCCGGACGGGCAGGTCGTCTCGCAGTTGCGGCAGGTCAGGCAGCGGTCGAGATGCTGCTGCGTGCGCTCGCCGCACGGCTCGCCTTCGAGCATTTGCTTGATCAGGTAGATGCGTCCGCGCGGCCCGTCGAGCTCGTTGCCGAGCACCTGGTAGGTCGGGCAGGTCGCATTGCAGAAGCCGCAGTGCACGCACGCGCGCAGGATCGCTTCCGCTTCGTCGGCCCGGTCGAGGGCCTTGCTGGCTTCGCTGAGATTGGTTTGCATATCGGCGGTTCGAAGTCGGGTTGGCGTCAGACGTTCGCGTACAGGCGGCCGGGATTGAAGATCGCATGCGGATCGAGCTGCGCCTTCAGCTGCCGATGCACGCGCAGCAGCGCGGGCGGCAGCGGCTGGAACGGCTCGGGCGTCGTGCCGGGCGTGAAGCAGCTCGCGTGGCCGCCCCACTGCGCTGCGAAGTGCTGCACGTCGGCCGGCGCGGCGTCGCTTTTCAGCCAGCGCTGCGCGCCGCCCCAGTCGACGAGCAGCGCGCCGGGCAGCGCATCGAGCGGCGCGGCCGCCGGTACCGATACGCGCCACAGCGGGCGCGGATCGTCGAAGAACGGCAGCGACAGGTCGCGCAGCCGCGCCCAGAACCCGTCGTCGCGATCGTCCATCCGCTCGCCGCCGATCGTGTCGCGCGCGGCCTTCACCGAGCCCTCGCCGCCTTCGAGCCGCACGCGCAGCACGCCGTCCGCGTGGCACGCACCCGCGAGCGGCAGCCCCGCGCGACGCCATGCCGCGACGCGTTGCACGGCTTCGGCGGCAGCGAGCTGTAAGGCGAGATCGCCGGTCGCGCGCGGCTTTGGCAGCACCTTCAGCGACACTTCCGTCACGACGCCGAGGCAGCCGAAGCTGCCCGCGAGCAGCCGCGACACGTCGTAGCCTGCGACGTTCTTCATCACCTCGCCGCCGAAGCGCAGGTGTTTCGCATGGCCGGTGATCACGCGACAGCCGAGCACGAAGTCGCGCACCGCGCCGGCCCACGGGCGGCGCGGCCCCGACAGCGCCGCCGCGAACATGCCGCCGACCGTTGCCGTGCCGCCGAACGTGGGCGGCTCGCACGGCAGCATCTGGCCGGCCGCGTCGAGCATCGCTTCCAGTTCGGCGAGCGGCGTGCCCGCGCGTGCGGTGATGACAAGTTCGGTCGGGTCGTACGCGACGATGCCGCGGTGCCTGCGCACGTCGAGCGCGCGGCCTTCGACCGCGCGGCCGACGAACGCCTTCGTGCCCGCGCCGCGGATGTGCAGCGGCTGGCGCGCGTGGATTGCGGCGTCGACCTGCGCGACGAGCGCCGCGCTGTCGTCGATCGATTCGATTTCGCGTTCGCGTCGCATCAGAAGCGCTCCAGTTCGGGAAACGGCAGCTTGCCGTGATGGACGTGCATCGCGCCGAACTCGGCGCAGCGGTGCAGCGTCGGGATGTTCTTGCCGGGGTTGAGCAGGCGCTGCGGATCGAACGCGGCCTTCACCGCGTGGAAGAACGTGATTTCGTCGGCGTTGAACTGCACGCACATCTGGTTGATCTTCTCGCGCCCGACACCGTGTTCGCCGGTGATGCTGCCGCCTGCCGCGACGCACAGTTCGAGGATCTTGCCGCCGAGCGCTTCCGCGCGGTCGAGCTCGCCGGGACGGTTCGCGTCGAACAGGATCAGCGGATGCATGTTGCCGTCGCCCGCATGGAACACGTTCGCGACCGGCAGCGCGTATTGCGCGGACAGCGCGGCGATCCCTTCGAGCACGCGCGGCAGCTCGCGGCGCGGGATCGTGCCGTCCATGCAGTAGTAGTCGGGCGACATGCGGCCGACCGCCGGGAACGCGTTCTTGCGGCCGGCCCAGAAGCGTTGCCGCTCCGCTTCGTCGCGCGCGACGCGGATCTCCGACGCGCCGGCGTCGCGCAGCAGCGCGGCCACGCGTTCGGCGTCTTCGTCGACATCGGTCGCGGCGCCGTCGAGTTCGCACAGCAAGATCGCCTGCGCGTCGACCGGGTAGCCGGCGTGGATGAAGTCCTCGGCCGCGCGGATCGCGAGGTTGTCCATCATCTCGAGCCCGCCGGGGATCACGCCCGCGCCGATGATCCGCGCGACCGCCGCGCCGGCTTCGGCCACGTCGTCGAAGCTCGCCATCAGCACCTTCACGCTCGACGGTTTCGGCAGCAGCTTCACCGTCACCTCGGTGACGATGCCGAGCATCCCCTCGGAGCCGGTGAACAGCGCGAGCAGGTCGAAGCCGGGGGCGTCGAGCGCGTCGGCGCCGAGCGTCAGCGTGTCGCCGTCGATCGTCAGGATCTCGACCTTCAGGATGTTGTGCACCGTCAGCCCGTATTTCAGGCAGTGCACGCCGCCCGCGTTTTCGGCGACGTTGCCGCCGATCGAGCACGCGATCTGCGACGACGGATCGGGCGCGTAGTAGAGGCCGTAGGGTGCCGCGGCCTGCGAGATCGCGAGGTTGCGCACGCCCGGCTGCACGCGCGCGATGCCGGCGTCGGCGTCGATTTCCAGGATCCGGTTGAACTTCGACATCACGAGCAGGATGCCTTTTTCGAGCGGCATCGCGCCGCCCGACAGCCCGGTGCCCGCGCCGCGCGCAACGACCGGCACGCCGTGCGCGGCCGCGACGCGCAGCACCGCGCGCACCTGCTCGACCGTGTCGGGCAGCACGACCGCGAGCGGCACCGTGCGGTACGCGGCGAGGCCGTCGCATTCGAACGGCTTCAGCGCCTCGCGCTCGTGCAGCACGTCGAGGCCGGGCGCCGCCGCGTCGAGCGCGGCGACGAGCGTGTCGCGGTCGACGGTCGCCAACGGGCCGTCGATCCGTTCGTCGTAGGTGAAACTCATCGTGTGTCTCCGTCTCCACCATCTTCATCGTGCAGGCGGCCGCAGGACGCGCGGCACGCCGATGGACGGCATTCTTGGCGGGCGGCGGGGGCGTGTCCAGATGCCGCCAGCGTGGTCATACCAGTTTTTCCTAGAGTGTTTTTGAGAAGTGGCTCGATGTGACAGGAAACGCAATCTGCACAAGGGTTTGTGCGAAAATCGGCGACATCAGTCCGAAGTGGTCATACCAGTATGGAAATCCAAAATCGACAAGCGCCGGCGCGCATTGTCGCCGATGTCGTCGCCGAGCGGATCGAGCAGCTGATCGTCGACGGCGTGTTGAAGGCCGGGCAGGCGCTGCCGTCCGAACGTCGGCTGACCGAGAAGCTCGGCGTGTCGCGCACGGCCGTGCGCGAAGGGATGAAGCTGCTGCGCGCGCGCGGGATCATCGACACGACGCACGGCAAGGGCTCGTTCGTCGCGAGCCTGACCCCGCAGCGCGAAGTCTCGCCGATGATGCATCTGCTCGGCTCGCAGCCGCGCACGCTGTACGACCTGTTCGAGGTGCGCGGCATGCTCGAGACCGAAGCCGCGCGGCTCGCCGCGCTGCGCGGCACACCCGCCGACTTCATCCTGATCAAGCGCCGCTACGAGGAGATGACGGCGGCCGATGCGCAGGATCTCGATCCGGCCGCGCGCGCGAAGCTCGACCATGCGTTCCATCTCGCGATCTGCGAGGCGTCGCACAATCCGGTGCTGGTCAACACGCTGCAGTCGCTGACCGATCTGCTGCTCAGCTCCGTGTTCGCGTCGGTGAACAACCTCTATCATCGCGAGCCGCTGAAGAAGCAGATCGACCGCCAGCACGCGCGGCTCTACAACGCGGTGACGGGGCGGTTGCCCGACCAGGCCCGCAAGGCGGCGAGCGAGCATATCCGGCAGTGCGTCGAGTATCTGCGCGAGATCGAAGAGGAGGAGCAGCGGCTCGTGCGCTCGACGTTGCGGCTCGAAGGGTGGACTTGAGCAAGCACCGGTGCGTTCGTACGATGACGTCAATCAAACGAAGTGCGTTGACGATGCGGTTTGATCGACTATTACATCATAATGTGACTTATCTGGTTCGCGGCACGCCAGCCGGTGCCCGGTAAAATGCCGCGCACCGCAGGTGCCAGGCGGAGAAAGCAAGCGCAAGCCGGCGGCACCGCACGCGAAGCCGGCCGGTAACGGACCGGACTACACGATCGGCAGTCCGGTCAACGTGAAAAGGCCGCGCAGCAAACCTCCGGGCAAGCCGGCTGGGGGCAGGCCGGCCGGCGGGCACATCGGGTAGCCGTGACAAAGCGTCCAAGTAGCATGGCGGATCCTCTGGGACCCCCTTCAAAGCCTACGTGCAGGTGAATGTCGGTCTAGGCACCCGACTGTCCACGCCTGCCGGTACGATCATCGGTGCGACGATGGATGTCTGCCAATGTGCGTTAGCAGAAAGCGTGGCATATATATCGTTTTGCCACATTCTGTGAAATTTGAAGGTTGCCATCCAAATTCCGTGTAGGAAGGGAACGGCTGCTAATTTGAGATAATCCCGGCCCGGAAACGGGGTTGTTGCGCTAATCTTTCGAAACTATTTAAGATTATGAGTTGAGCGCACGGGGATCTCCATTTTCAGAGATAAACCATTTTCAAGTACTTGGTCACATATATAGCTCCGCTCAATCCTGAATAGAATCGAGCGAGCGACTCATCGTCGCAATGGCCGACCGTCACCCGCGTCGCTTCCTTGGCGGTTGAACCTGAGAGACAAGGAACGGAAATGGTTTTTCCACCCGTCGATCCCGCAAGATTGCGGGCGGCTACGCTTTACGAGTCGATACATCGGGGCTTGATGCAGCACGAGCGACTGCTTATGTTCCGCTCCCCGCTGGGGGCGCAAACGCTCATTCCAGTGCGCGCAAAGGGATGGTCCAGAGTCGGGCGAGGCTATCGCTGGGTGGTCGACGTCGTTTCGTTACGTGACGATATCGATAACCTGGAACTCGAGCATCAGCCTGTCACGCTGTTTATTCAGCAAACCTCCAAGCCATTTGTTGAATCAGTCTATCGCCCGATTCACGGTTTCGTTCACAAATTCCACACGCTCGGGCAAGACGGAAATCTGACCGTCTACCAGGTTGAGTTCGAGTCGGCGCTTTTCTTTCTCGGCAAGGCGAGCAAGAACGATCATTGGTTCAATAAAAGCGCACGGGAAATTCTCTCTGAGTTGCTGGGAGCCTACCCGCAACTTGCCGGGCGAGTACGTTTCGTCCTGTGGGACGAGCCACGTGCGCGATCGTACACGCGGCAGAGCGAAACAGATCTGAACTTTTTCCGTAGAATTCTCGAAGACGAAGGATGGTACTTTTATTTCGAGCATGCGCCAGTCCAGTATGAAGACGATCCACGCGTGTCAACACTCGTCATAGTCGATCGGCTTTCTGCCTTGCCCGATGCGAAACCGATCGAATTTTTCAACGGTGCAATTAGCGACGAGGTAGATGGCTTCACGCAATGGGCGGTGACTCAGACTGCACAAAGTCTTGCCTACGCGACAACCTCCTTCAATTACAAGAATCCGCAACGGAATTATTCGGTGCGCAGTGACTTGGGTGACAGCGCAAGCACCTATGTGACCGAAGAGCGACGTCAGCAGGTGAGGCGCAGCGTTCCGTATGCGCCCATGATTATTCGTGAAGCCCTGTCGTATGCCTACCCGAACTCGGACGAAGGGCGACGACGTGCATCCAATAGAACCCAGGCTTGGACTTCCGCCGCCCGGCGATACATTGGTCTCGGCGGTGTGCGATGGTTCGACGCTGGATCGCGTTTCACGCTCGAGCATCACACGCGGCATATGACGTTCGATTCGAACCTTCGGGAGTTCATGGTCGTCGAGGTTGAGTGGCTCATTGAGAACAATGTGCCGCTATCTAATCATGCTGCGACCTATCCACTGAGTTTGCAGAGCGCATTGTCCGACTTGCGCCAGGACTATGGCACGCAGTTTCCTGTCAGCACGTTGCAGCAAAACCTGACCCATGAATATACGCAGACTTTCGACGTATCTTCGGTCATCGCGAATCTAGGTGTCGGGGAAGCGCTGCAAGCGCAGACATATCGCATCTATTTGCCGGACGGAACACTTCAGCAGCAGGGCGGGCTACTCGACGGCGAAACGGCGACCGTTCACACACCTACACCAATGAACGTGAAGTGTGAGATCGGTGGCGGCGACTGGCTAGCGATTGAAGATGCTTACGACCATGACGAAGCAGTCGAAGACGCGAGCGAAGCCCCGGTCGACGAGCAGCAGGAAACTTGACCGATTCAACTTCTGATATCCGCGAAATCGATAGGGAGAGCAAGTGTCGAACGCACAACCCGCCGACGCACCGGCACCGAAGGCTAAGACTCAACCAGCTGCATTCGTGGTGGTAACCGTGCTTTTTCGCGACGTGTTGAAAAAGCCTATCGAAGGCCTGGTCGTCCAGTTGACGTCTGGCAAAAACGCACCGCCGGCCCCCGCGTGGGAAACCGGCCCCGATCCCACGATCATCCAAGAGGATTCGGCAACACAGAGCAATGCGTCAGCTGCGACACCCGCTTCCGGTGCCGCGGCCTTACCTGAAGCGGTATCCAGCTCGGCGGCGGCGCCTGCAAAAACGCCACCGAATAGCAAAGCCGAACCGACAGCTCCGCGCTCGTCGCCCATTTTGGACAACAAGACGGAGGCGACCACCGACAAGGATGGTTTTGCGGTGACGATCACGAATGCGGCGCGCAATCAACCGATAGATGTGTTCGTCAAGAATCGTCGTGGGGAGTTTGCCTGGAAAGCTCAAATTGTCCCCAAGAAGGATATCAGCGCGTTCACTATCGTCAGTCCCGAATATCACTTGGAGTCCACTACACAACTCACCCAAAAGGACGAGTTTGAGCAGAATCTAAATCTTCCGGTTGTGAAAGAGGGAGAAGTTATGACGATCGAGAGATTGGTCAAGGAATTTGGCCAATACATTGCATGGACGCAAAAAGTCACCGAGCAAGGCCGGGTAAAAAAATATTTTCCCAAGAAAAACAAGGAGGTCACTGTCGATCAAAAAACACACAAGAAGAAAACCAAGATTACAATTGAACACCACTATAAGGTGGTGAACACTGGTGAACCGCGCACCGTAGCATTCAGCATTTTTGGTTCGAGGCTGAGTTACCCCAAGCCAGAGTTTTTTTCCGATGCGCAGTATCGGCGCATGGCTAGCGAACTTAACGTAGAAGTCGCCGCCATTAAGGCGCTGGTTCAACAGGAATCTCAGGGCCATCCTTTTCTGGAAAATGGACTCCCTCCCATACTGTATGAACGATGGCACTTCTTTGATCTGTCCGTAAAGAAGCGCGACAAGGAGGCAGAGGAGAGGGAAAGGGGGGCGGAAAAGGAAGCGGCAGAATTGAAGGGCGCAAAAGCGACTGACGCTGCCAAGAAGAAGGTGCATTCGTCCAAAAGAAGGGATTTCCCCGAAAATCCTTATCCAAAATTCCCCGATCTCTGCTTCCCAAACGGAGATCAATATGGCGGAGACGGCCTGAATCAATATGAAAAGCTGATTCGTGCTGCGGCTCTTGATTTTGATGTCGCCATACAATCATGCTCTTGGGGAGGTTTTCAAATTCTCGGGGAATACTATTCATCGTGTGGGTGTTCGACGCCGGCGGAGTTTGCCAATAAATTTATATCTGGAACAGATGGGCAGATGGAAATATTTATTGCCTTTATGAAAAAAGAGAAGCGTGCTGGTGTTGACGGATTGAGAGAGCACAAATGGGAGCAGGTTGCGACTTCATACAATGGTAGGCGCTGGCGCACGAAAAATCCTCACTACGCTGAAAATCTCAAAAAATTCTATGAGCAGTTCAAGTAAATTCATTGTGCTTTTATTTGTTGCATCGATTTCTCGTTTGTCCTTTGCTGGAGAAGCGATTCTGTTCAATGATCCAAGTTTGATCGGATTTCGCGACGGGAGGGCTATATCGGGTTTTTATGATTCGGAGAATGAAAAATTCTCTTGCAGCTTCTTGTTTGTAGAGGATGGTGATAGGTCAAGTAGTGTGAGTGTTGAGGGTTATGTTGGTACGCCGTTACTTACTTTCGTTTTGGGTGAGTTGTCCCCGGAATTTCAGAATAGGAATAAAGTATTCGACATCAAAGGGATTTTGTATCGACGCGACAGTGAGTGGGTTATACAGACTGAGGTTGGTCAGGCTGGGTGTGAAAATGCCACAGGAGTGTTCGCGTTTGGGCCAAAAGATTTTAGATCGGTCGCTTATCATGTAATTCGAGAGATTCCGGCCATCGGAATTCGTATTGTGAAGGGTGAAACGGCTTTTTATGACAATCGCGACGGAAAATTTGTGGCGAGAAAATCCTATCTTGTAGGGGGAGATAGTGTGATTGTAATGAAAAATAAAGATGATTTTTCATACATTCGTTACGTAGGTGCTGGGCCGAAGTTCGAGAGGCGCGTTACTTTTGGGTGGGTGCGTACAAGAGATTTGGTGGATCCTTTTCCTCAGAAATAAGACGTTGCTAATTATTTATCGAGGCATCAGGTTCTGCGTTGATCGATGCTGCTTGATAAATGGGGTGATCGCGATTTTGCGCACTAGGGCGCGAGCGGCATTGTCGGGTCGGGCGGGGCCAAGAATGCCGCTGCGACGTATCAGGTTGATCAAAATGCCGGAAAAATCGCTCGGGCTTTGACCCGTAAAACCTGGGTGAATCAGGAAACCGCTCTATCGAGCCTCAACTGGTCAAGATAATATTGTGAAATTTTATGGATCTTTTGGGTAAGAGGCTGTTGTTTGCGGCGGCGTTGACAATGTCTGGCTCGGTATTTGCCGGGAGTGCTGTTCTGTTTCAGCAACCATACTTGATTGCGTTTGTTGATTCCAGTCATGTAGCCGGCGTTTATTCAAGAATTGGCGAAACTGGATCTTGCTATTTTTTATTTTATGGTGCGTTTGATAAAAAATATCCTGACGAAGCGGATTGCTCTACCTTTAGGATTGGTACTTTTCTTAGTGGAGGTGGATCTCTCGATTTTGAAGGTCGGGACAAAGATTATGATATCGATGGCTATTTATACAAAAAATATGAGGGATGGGTTCTTAGAACAATGAGTCCGCAGGCTAGTTGTAGCAGCGCGCAAGGCATCTTCTCTGCTGACCCTCCGGATATTTCGGCGAAGGAGTTTTTCACTTCAAGTGAAATTCCGGCATTAGGTATTCGATTGGTCGCGAAAAAATCCTACTTGCATGATATAAAAGGCGGTAAATTTATAGTCAAAAATTCTTACCTTATAAGTGGCGATGCCGTCGTTGTTCTAAAAGTGCGTGGTGAGTTCTCATATATCCGCTACGTCAATACGGGGCCGAAGTTTGATGGTCGTATCACGTTTGGCTAGTTGCGCTCAAAGGATTTGGTTGATCCCTTTCCCCGGGGAGCGCAATGAAATCGACGCCGAAGGCCGTTTACTGAATGTCTTGTGTGGTGCACAGGTAGGCGGATCCGAAACATAGTCTTGCGGTTGATCTGGGGGCAGTTACAAGGTCGTGGATTGCAACCGATGGCTTAGGGCGTTGTGATTGAGCGCTTATCCGACGCGGTAGGCTTGCACATTGTGATTGTTGAATTGGTCTATGGCGAAAGTTTGCATCGCGGCGTCAAGCGACATCCATCCAACCTCGAAAAAAATAAAAAAAGCCCGCCGAAGCGGGCAATCCTCTCGATGAAGAGGGGGAGATCCGAATCCGCGATCGGTGATCGGTGATCGGTGATCGGCGGTCAGGGCGAGTTCACCCTTTCGTCGCCCCAAACGTGAGCCCCGCGACGAAATGCTTCTGCATCGCGAAGAACATCGCGACCGACGGCAACGCCGCGAGAATCGACCCGGCCGAAACAAGGTTCCAGGAAGTCGTCCATTGCCCCTTCAGCGCCGCCACACCCGCGGTAATCGGCGCGGCCTCGTCACCCTGCGTGAGACACAGCGCCCAGAAGTAATCGTTCCACACGAACGTAAACACGAGAATCGCGAGCGCGGCCAGCGCCGGCCGGATCAACGGCAACACGATCCGCCAGAACACCGTCCACTCGCCCGCGCCTTCGATCCGCGCCGCCTCGATCAGCTCGAACGGCAGCTGCTTGATGAAATTGCGCAGAAACAGCGTACAGAACCCCGTCTGAAACGCGACGTGAAAGAGGATCAGCGCCTCGACCGTATTGAACACCCCGAGCCTCAGCGACAAGTCGCGAACCGGAATCATCAGCACCTGCACCGGCACGAAATTCCCCGCGACGAAGGTCCCGAACAGCGCGGCATTTCCGCGAAACCGGTAAGTCGCCAGCGCGAACCCGGCCATCGCCGCGAGCGCGATCGACCCGAGCACCGACGGCACCGTGATCTGCACGCTGTTCCAGAAGTAATGCAGCATCGGCGACGTGGTCAGCGCGTCGCGATAGTTCTCGATCATCGAGAAGTGCCGCGGCCAGCCCCAGTAGTGACCTTCGACCAGTTCCTCGGTCGAGCGCACCGACGTGACGAACACCGCGATCATCGGCAGCAGCCAGATCACGAGCGCGACGGGCAGCGACAGCTTGTACAGCCGGCGCGATACCGGCTTCCAGTGGGCAACGGGCGTTGGAAACATGATGAATGGTTCCCCGGAAGGTCAAATCACTGCTCGTTGCGCAGCATGCGGCGCAACTGGAACACGATGTAGACGAGCATGATCGCGAACAGCACGACCGCGATCGACGCGGAATAGCCGAGCCGGTAATACTTGATCGCCTGGTCGTACATGTAATACGCGAGCACGGTCGAGCTTTCGAACGGGCCGCCGCCCGTCATCACCGAAATCAGGTCGAAGCTGCGCAGCGCGCCGATCACCGTGACGACGATCGCCATGAACGTGGTCGGCCGCAATTGCGGCAGCACGACGTGCCACAGCAGCGCGAAGCCGCGCGCGCCTTCCATCCGTGCCGCTTCGATCTGCTCCGGGTTCACCGACGTGAGGCCGGTGAGGTACAGGATCATGCAGTACGCGGTCTGCGGCCACAGCGCGGCGAACACGATGCCGAAGGTCGCATAGCGCGCATCGCCGAGCACCGGGATCCCGTGCCCGGCGATCAGCGCGAGCAGCCCGAAGGTCGGATCGTAGAACCACGAGAAGATCAGGCCGACGACCACGCCCGACAGCACGAACGGCGCGAAGAACAGCGACTTCACGAGCCGGATGCCGGCGACCGCCTGGTTCAGGTACAGCGCGAGCGCGAGGCCGAGCGGCGGCGCGAGCATGAACAGCGCGAGCCAGATCACGTTGTTGCGCAGCGCGGTGTAGAACGTCGGCGCTTGCAGCAGCTCGGCGTAGTTCGCGAGGCCGACGAACGTGCGCTCGGTCATCCCGTCCCAGTTGCAGAGGCTCAGCCACAGCGTCGACAGGATCGGCCAGATCACATAGACGGCAACCATTGCGCACGCGGGCGCGAGAAAGAGCCACGCGGCGCGCCGTTGTCGCCGCACGGCCGGCGACGGGCGGCGCGCGCGCAGCGCGGCAGGCGAGCTGCGGGCCGGCGGCGCGGCGGCGGGCGGTGCGGCCGGGGTAGCCGGCGTTGCAACGGGTCTGGACGTGATCGGACTGGACACGGCAAGCCTCCTGGGCGGACGCGGCGGCACTCGGCCGCCGCAGGGGTCACGCGGCTACTTCTTGTAGATCCGCTTGCGGGTCTGTTCGAGTTGCGCGAGCACGGTGTCGAGCTGCGCGGGATTCGCGACGAACTGCTGCATCCCCTTCATCCCTTCGTCGGCCATTTCCTTCGTCATGTCGCGGTCGTAGAACTGCGCGACGCCGCCGCGGGTGTCGGCGAGGATCCGGAAGCCGATGCGCGAGATCGGATCGGCCGGCTCCGGCGACTTGCCGTTGGCCGACAGCGAACCGAGCCCTTCGGCGAGCTTCGCGCCCATCTCGGGCGTTTCGACGAACGCGAGGAAGGTATGCGCGTCGGCCTTGTTCTTCGCCTTGGTCGGGATGTGCAGCGATTCGACCGGGCCGTCCTCGGCCGTCGGCACCTTCGGGTCGATGATCGGGAAACGGTAATAGCCCATTTCCTGCTTCACGTTCGGCGGAAAGCCCGCGGCGATGAAGGTGCCCATCAGCATCATCGCGGCCTTGCCCTGGAACAGGAACGGCTGCGCGCCGTCGAGATCGTAGGACAGCGCGTTGTCGATGAAGTAGCCCGAGTCGATCAGCGATTTCCACGTCGTGTAGACCTTCTTCACGCGCGGATCGGTGTACGGCACGTCGCCGGCCATCAGCTGCTGGTGGAACGCGTTGCCGTTCAGGCGCAGGTCGAGATAGTCGAACCAGCCGGCGAGCGTCCACGCGTCGCGGCCGCCGATCGCGATCGGCGTGATGCCGGCCGCCTTCAGTTTCCTGCATGCATCGAGAAACTGGTCCCAGGTCTTCGGCTCGTCGGCGATGCCGACCTTGCTGAACAGGTCCTTGCGGTAGAACAGCCCCCACGAGTAATAGACGGTCGGCGCCGCATACTGCTTGCCGTTATAGGACGATGCGCTGCGCGTCGACGCGTACATCGCATCCCAGCCGTTCTTCTTCCAGTCGCCGCTCAGGTCCTCGAACAGCCCGCGCTTCGCGTAGTACGCCATGCGCTCGCCCGCGTGCCAGTTCACGACGTCGGGCGCGACGGTCGTGAGCCATGCGGGGAGCTGCACCTTGTACGCTTCCTCGTCGACGAAGGTGGGCTTCACGTCGATGTCGGGATGGGCCTTGTGGAACGCTTCGATCGTCGACTGCCAGACCGCGCGCTGGCTGGCGCCCTTGAACGCGATGTTGATCGTCAGCGTGCCCGCGTCGGCCGGCGCCGCGGCGCCGAACGAAGCGAACGCGATGGCGGCGGCGGTCGCAAGCCGGGCGGCGACGCGAAGGGGGCGATGTGTCATGGGTGTCTCCATTCCTGTCTGTCGTTGTGCGTGACCGGCGCGTCGCGGCGCCGGGGGCGGTTGCTACGAACGGCTGCTACGAACCGCTTCGATACACGGCGACGCCTTGCGGCTCGACCTGCGCGGCGCCGACCACGAACGCGGACGGCGGCACTGCATCGATCGTGTGCGGCGTGCTGCCGTAGTTGAATACGTAGGTCAGGCCGCCGCGCCGGCTCACGCGCACGCCGTCGCCGAGCGGCGACGGTGTCAGGCCGGCTTCGGCCGCGACGTCGGCGAACAGGCGCGCGGTGGTCGCGTCGTCGAACAGCGCGGCCCAGTAGTGCAGCGTGCCGTGCGACACGCAGGCCGGATGACCGTCGGCGAAACGCGCGCGCACGACGCTGCGCGCGTCGTCGTCGCGCAGTTCGACGAGGTCGCGCCAGTGACGCGCGTCGCCGGTGAGCGGCGCGCCGTCGCGCAGCGTGCCGTCGATCCGCTCGGTCACGTTCGGCCGCAGCGATTCGACGCGCCACACGCGCATCGGCAGGATAGACGCGAGCGGGCCGGGCGGCAGCGTCGGCGGAATCCGCAGGTCGGCGGTCTTCGAGCCGGTGCGCGGGCCGAACACCGCATGCGCGCCGGAGGCGGCGAGCCGTGCCGCGAAGTCGTCCGGCACGACCGGCAGCGGCGGCACGACGACGAGCCGGTAGCCGTCGAGCGGCGCGTGCGCGGACACGATGTCGACGTCGAGGCCGAGCGAACGCAGCGCCGAGTAGTACTCGAACGCGAAGCGCGGGTAGTGGAAATCGGCGCCTTGCGGCTGCACTTCGAACAGCCACTTCGCTTCGTAGTCGAACACCAGCGCGACGGGTGCACGCACCGCGCCGTTCGCGTCGGCATCGGCACCTGCGTCGAGCACGGCGGCGATCTCCTGCGCGACGCGCTGCGCTTCGCGGCCGCCTTCGTCGAGCCGGTCGTCGGGCGTGTGCAGGCCCGCATGCATCTGCTCCTGCGCGAACGGCGCCTGCCGCCAGCGGAAGTACGACACGCAGCCGGCGCCGTGCGCGAACGCTTCCCAACTCCACAGCCGCACCATGCCCGGCAGCGGCGCGGGGTTCCACTGCGCCCAGTTCACGGGGCCCGGCTGCTGCTCCATCACCCAGAACGGCAGCTTCGACATGCCGCGATAGAGGTCGTGATTGAACGACGCGAAATCCGGATGGCCGGTGCGCAGCCAGCGCGCCTTCACGTCGGGCGCGAACCATTGCTCCTCGAGCGCGCCGAGCGGATAGCTGTCCCAGGTCGCGACGTCGAGGTCGCGCGCCACGTCGTAATGATCGAACTCGGTGAAGAGCTGCATGAAGTTGTGCGCGACGGGGCGGCCCGGCGAATGCGCGCGGATCACGTCGACCTGCATCCGGTGATAGCGCGCGACTTCATCCGACGCGAAGCGCCGGTAGTCGAGGCGGTGCGACGGATGCGCTTCGGTCACGGTGCCGACCGGCGCATCGACTTCGTCGAAATGCCGGTACTCCATGCTCCAGAACACGGTGCCCCACGCACGGTTCAACGCGTCGATCGTGCCGTAGCGCGCCTGCAGCCATCCGCGAAAACGCACGAGCGCGGCGGGCGAGTAGCTGACGACCGTCTGGTGGCAGCCGAGTTCGTTGTCGGTCTGCCAGTAGCGCACGGCCGGGTGGCGGCCGTAGCGTTCGGCGACCGCGGTGCAGATGCGGCGCGACGCTTCCAGATAGGTCGGCGACGAGAAGTCGTAGTGGCGGCGCGAGCCGAACTTGCGCGGCCGGCCGTCCGCGCCGATCGCGAGGATGTCGGGGTGACGGTCGACGAGCCATTTCGGCGGTGTCGCGGTCGGCGTGCACATCACGATCTCGAGGCCGGCCGTGCCGAGCACGTCGACCGCGCGGTCGAGCCAGCCCCAGTCGTATTCGCCCGGCGACGGCTCGATGCGGCTCCATGCGAATTCGGCGATCCGCACTTGCGCGATGCCAAGTGCCTTCATCCGGCGGGCGTCGTCGGCCCACATCGATTCCGGCCAGTGTTCCGGGTAGTAACAGACTCCGAGGCGCATGCCCGATCCTTATGCGTAGTGGTGGACGGGAAGGTCGGCGCACGCGGGCACCGCGCGGCCGTCTTCGGTGAAGAGGTGGCAGGCGGCGGCCGGCGCATGCGCGTGCACGCGTTCGCCGCGGCGCAGCGGGGCGTCGCCGGGCACCTTCGCGATCAGCGGCGTGCCGCCGGGCTGGTCGAGGTGCACGTAGGTCTGCTCGCCGAGGCGTTCGACGAGCGCGACGTCGCGCGCGAGCGTCGTCGCGTCGTGCGCGGCGTCGAGCGTCAGGTGTTCGGGGCGGATACCGAGCGTGACGGCCGCGCCGACCGCGAGCGCGGAACCGTCGCGCGGCAGCGTGAAGGTTTCGCCGGACAACACGACGGTGACGATCGTGCGCCGCGCGTCGCAGGCGGTGACGACGGCTGGCAGGAAGTTCATCCGCGGCGAGCCGATGAAGCCGGCGACGAAGCGGCTCGCCGGATGGTGATAGAGGTCGAGCGGCGCGCCGACCTGCGCGATGCTGCCGTGTCGCGCGGTGTCCGCGCCGGCGTGCAGCAGCACGATCTTGTCGGCGAGCGTCATCGCTTCGGTCTGGTCGTGCGTCACGTAGACGACGCTCGCGCGCTCGAACTGCCGGTGCAGCTTCGCGATCTCGATGCGGGTCTGGCCGCGCAGCGCCGCGTCGAGGTTCGACAGCGGCTCGTCGAACAGGAACACGCCGGGCTCGCGCACGATCGCGCGGCCGATCGCGACGCGCTGCCGCTGGCCGCCGGACAGCGCCTTCGGCTTGCGCTCGAGCAGCGTGTCGAGCTGCAGGATCCGCGCGGCGTCGCGCACCTTCCGGTCGATCTCGGCCTTCGGCAGGCGCGCGAGCTTCAGCCCGAACGCCATGTTCTCGTAGACCGTCATGTGCGGAAACAGCGCGTAGCTCTGGAACACCATCGCGACGCCGCGCTCGGCGGCCGGCACGTCGTCGACGCGGCGGCCGTCGATCGACAGCTCGCCGTCGCTCAGGTCCTCGAGGCCCGCGATCATCCGCAACAGGGTCGACTTGCCGCAGCCGGACGGCCCGAGGAACACGCAGAACTCGTGCGCGCCGATCTCCAGATCAACGTCGCGAATGACCGGCGCGTGCTCGCCATAGGCTTTCTGCACGCGTCGCATCGAGATGCTCGCCATTGTCTCCGCTCCATGTTCTAATGCGCTTTCGTCGATGCTTAAGCGCTTAAGCATCGCGATCAAAAAAAGAGCCGATCGCGATCGCGGCCGAGTCGCGCCCGTCGGTCGGGCGGCAGGGTGTGCGGCGATAGTGCGCCGCTTCGGTGAGCGAAGCAAATACTGGATCGACGTCTCATATAGTGGGCAAATCATGGCGACACTGGATGAAGTGGCCCGTCGCGCCGGTGTGACGGCCGCGACGGTCTCGAACGTGCTGCGCAACCGCGGCCGGGTCGGCGAAGCCACCCGCGCGCGGGTGCTCGAAGCGGTGCAGGCGCTCGGCTACCGGCCGCATCTGGCCGCGCGGGCGCTGGCTGAAGGGCGCGCGCCGACGGTCGCGCTGATGGTGTCGAGCATCGCGAACCCGTTCTATCCGGAGTTCGCGCTCGCGGTCGAGCGCGCGGTGCGGCGCAACGGGCAATTCCTGATCGTCTGCAATACGAACGAAGATCCGTTGCAGGGGCGCGCGTATCTCGACCAGATCGCCGGCACGATTTCCGAGGGGATTCTCGTGACCAACGCGAACCTGCACCTGCCGGATCTGGTCGACGTCGCGCGGCGCGGCGTGCCGGTCGTGCTGTGTCTGTGGGAGCGGCCCGATGCGCCGCCCGAAGGCTTGCCGTGCGTCGCGGTGGATTTTCGCGAGGCGGGGCGGATTGCGACGCGGCATCTGGTCGAGCTCGGGCACAAGTCCATTGGTGTGATCGTCGGCGGCTCGGCGAGCGGTGTGCAGGCGGCGCGCTACGACGGCTTCGTCGATGTGATGCGCGAAGCGGGGCTCGACGCGTCGATCGTCGCGGCCGAGCCCGATTCGATCGAAGGCGGCGTGCGTGCGGCGGGCCGGCTGCTCGACGCGCATCCCGGGCTGACCGCGCTGGTCGCGACCAACGACCTGCCCGCGATCGGCGCGCTGCACGCGGCCGCCGATCGCGGCCGGCGTGTGCCCGACGATCTGTCGATCGTCGGCATCACCGATATTCATCTGGCGAGCGATACGCGTCCTACGTTGACGACCGTCGCGATTCCGACCGCCGAGGCCGCGGGGCTCGCGGTCGAACTGCTCAACGCGTTGCGCGAGGCGGGCGGTCAGGTCGACGATGCATCGCGCGTGCGGACGGCGTCGGTGCCGCGGCTGGTGGTGCGCGGGACGACGGGGGCGGTGCGCGATGGCTTAGCGGGAGAAGGTGGCCACGCGGGGCGCGTCGCGTAGTGTCATGCTTGCCGAAGCCGAAGCCGAAGCCGAAGCCGAAGCCGAAGCCGAAGCCGAAGCCGAAGCCGAAGCCGAAGCCGATGCCGAAGCCGAAGCCGAAGCCGAAGCCGAAGGGCTA